>JAEWKB010000241.1 GCA_023386255.1 Bacteroidota bacterium | reverse complement strand
GATTTACCCAGTAGCGGGAAATAGGTACCTGTTTGCAGGTAGATGTATTTAGACTTATCTGCTTTGTCAAATTTATCCTTCCCGCCAAAGAACCACCAGGAAACGTTGAAAAGCACGCGCTTTGGCTGCCATGGCTTTACATATTTAAGCTGTTCGGACTCATAATTAAGGTCGGCTGCCAGTTCAAAAGCTTCCTGTGTAAGCATAGCTGATGATGTATGGTGCCCGTGTGTGCTGCCGGGTGTGCGGTGGTCAAAACGCGTAATGATAACATCGGGCCTGAACTTCCGTATCACCCACACCATATCGTGCAGTACCTTGTCTTTCTCCCATATCTCCAGCGTCTCGTTAGGTACTTTTGAATAACCAAAGTCATTGGCACGGCTGAAGAACTGCTCGCCGCCGTCAACCTTACGGGCTTCTATCAGCTCCTGCGTACGTATAACGCCTAACAGTTCCCTTAGCTCAAGGCCTATAAGGTTTTGCCCGCCATCGCCCCTTGTAAGCGACAGGTAGCCGGTACGGGCTTTCTTATCGTTAGCAAGAAAAGAGATGAGGCGTGTGTTCTCATCATCGGGGTGGGCCGCAATGTACAGGGCTGTACCTAAAAAATTGAGCTTTTGCAGCTTGTTGTATATTTCACCTGAAGTGGGTTTTTCAGGCTGTGCAAAGCAGAAGGTGTAACAGAAAAGGGAGAAGTATATTATTAAATTTCGCATGGCTTAGTCAAAGAATTCTTTTTCTTCCTGCTTCAGCGGCACAATAGACACGCTTTTTTGCAGCAGGAGGCTGTTGGGGTAGGTTATCATTTCGCCTTCTTTGGTACGTAGTATAGTATGGAAGGCTTTAATGTCTTCAATCTGGGCTTCAATAGGGTAATCTTTATCATGAATCTTAATTACATCGCCAATACGGAAAGGGAAGGAGAAGAACAATATCATACCCGAGGTGATGTTGCTCAGTATCGACCACTGCGCAAAAAACGCAACGCCAATAACCGCAAAAGTGGCGGTAAACAATGCATAAAGCTGCTCGGTCTTAACACCCCAGATTGCAAATATTACAATAAAAAACACGATGGTAATAAAGATATCAATGTATTTAGATATCAGGTTGGTGCGATGCTCACTAAGGTGTGATGCCTGTGCATACTTCTTGGTAAACTTTTTAATGATGAAGCTCAGAACCAAAAAGAAAACTATTGCAATTACCGTACTAAGCCCCGGCTTAAAATAATCGTGTTCAATCATATCAGTCCTTTATAGCAAAGTTAGCCAAGTGTCGGTATAGCTTATCAACAGGAAGGCCTACCACATTGTTATACGAACCTTCAACACGGGCAATGGCTACAAGCCCTATCCATTCCTGGATGCCGTAGGCACCCGCTTTGTCAAACGGTTTATAATTATCAAGGTAATATTTAATTTCTTCATCAGATAAAGCATTAAAGGTTACCTGTGTTGTTTCGTTAAATATATTGGTGCACTCACCATTCCTTATGCAAACCGATGTTATTACCTCATGAGTTTTACCTGAGAGCGACTGCAGCATTGCAAAGGCATCATCATAATCTTTCGGTTTACCCAGGGCACGGCCTTCATGCCACACAATAGTATCGCTGGTTATAAGTATTTCATTATCCTTAACGTCACCAAAAGCCGCGGCTTTGAGTTCAGCCAGATAATCGGTTATGTCTCCGGCTTTTAAATGGTTAGGATAAACTTCCTCCACATCTTTAAGCCGCACCTCAAAATCAACATTCAGCTCCTTAAGGTACTGTTGCCTGCGTGGCGAACCAGAAGCCAGTATTACCTTGTAATCTTTAAGTATATCCTTAAGCATTGTTTTGGAGATTTAATGTGATTACCACTGCCGATACAGCCGCGAATACCATTACCAGCTTAACAATGATGGCAAGGTGGCGGTATTCGGCCTGTGTTTTGGCCGACCAGCCCTTTATCATGAAATAGATAAGCGGGCCCAGTATGAACAGCAGCAAATATATTAATACGTACAGCAGGTTTACAAGATATGCCTGCACGTAAAACAGCAGCAACAGGCTTAGTACCGCAGCCACAGCTACAGCCACACGTGCAGTTCGCTGTTTGCCTAATGTTATGGCAAGGGTGTTCCTGCCTGAATTATAATCCTTATCGCTGTGGAGCAGATCCAGCACCAGCGTGTAAAGCAACGTTATCAGGAAAGCGAATAGTGCATAATCCAGCAGCAGGCGGAACATGGTTTGGAAATACTCTTTGTTTTCAAAAGACAGGAACGGGAAAAATTCAAATATCCCAATTATAATAATGCTTAGTGCGGCGCACAAACTAATGATTATATTTTTTGCCAGCAGTACACTCCTGAGGTTGGTGGCTGATATAAATAACAGCGCCGAAGCTACTATAAAGACAGCCACAAAGCCAGGCCTTCCGATAAAATCGGATATATAATATCCGATACCTATGGCAGCCAGGTTAAATGCGATATAAATATTGTAGCCCTGTGCTTCGGTTACACCGTTGTTGTACTTATCAGGCCCTGATATGGCTTCCATCAATGCGCCTCCTGCCGCTATAAGTACTGTTGCCAAAACAAGCAGCAAATACTGCCAGTCGTTAAGCGCCAGCAACAGGCCCGGTTGCAGCTCCAGGAACCCGTAGCGAAAAATAAGCTGTACAAAAGCCAGTAAGAATAAAATATCAGGCCGTAATAGTTTTAGTATCTTCATTATTATAGTTTGATGCTTGTTGTTTGTTGTTTTAATTTGATATTTTTTCAGCATTTAATCATACCGTGCATTAAAATGCTCCATCCATTTGCCCTGCACTTTCATTACCTGCTCTATCACATCCCTTACGCAGCCGCGGCCGCCGTTCACGTGTGAAATATATTTGCTTATGGCCTTAATCTCGGGTGCTGAATCCTGCGGGCAGGTGGGCAGCCCTACAAGCTGCATTACGTGATAATCGGGTATGTCGTCTCCCATGTATAACACCTGTTCAGGCTTTATATTGTATATATCAATAAACTCATCAAATGTCTCTACTTTGTTTGGCACGCCAAGATAAATATCGGTAATGCCAAGGTTGCGAAGCCTGATGCGCACACCCTCATTTTTGCCACCCGAGATGATGCACACGGTGTAGCCATTTTCAACAGCGGCCTTCATGGCGTAGCCATCGCGAATATTCATCTGGCGCAGCATTTCGCCATCGGGTGTTACGTGTATGGTACCATCGGTAAGCACGCCATCCACATCAAAAATGAATGTGGTGATGTTGTTCATTATTTCTTTATAGCTCTTTGACATTGATATTTTGTATCGAATCTGTTAGTAACTTATAAATTGTTTTTTGGTTTTCATCCTCAAGAAAATTAAGATGCCTTTGTATGGTGGCAGCGTCATGGCGCGCGGCCGGCCCTGTTTGTGCCTGTGCAGGTTCCAGTTCCATAACCTTGGCGGCGGTTTCCTGTATCAGCGGCTTTAAAATATTGAAGGAAATGTTATTTTCCCGACAGATGTTATGTCCCAGCGTGTACATGTGGTTGGTGAAGTTGCTTACAAACACGGCCGCCACATGAAGCGCCTGCCTTTGTACCGAACTAATGTGATAAACATTATCTGATACTGCGGTTGCCAATTGCTCCAGCAATTGCATATCGGCCTCGTTTTCTGCTTCAATGCAAAGCGGTACCTGTTTAAAATTAACCGCTTTATTTTTAGAGAACGTTTGCAGCGGGTAGAACACGCCCCTGCGGTTGTTGGCGCTAAGCTGCTCCATAGCTACACTGCCGGATGTATGAACCACCAGGCGCCCTGTAAAAGGCAGTTGAGTAGAAACCTCCGCAATGGCATCATCAGTTACGGCTATAATATAAGCATCGGCTTCTGCCAGATAATTGACATCAACAGTAATTTTAGAAGCGGGGAGGAGGTGCGCAATGTGCTTAGGGTGGCGGGCATAAGCCTGTACAAGCTCAACTTTAGCGGATTGTTCAAAAACCGTAATAAGGTGCTGTGCCACATTGCCTGAGCCTATAACCACTACTTTTAACATGGATGCTAAATTATTAAAAAAGCTTAGATAATTAAAATTAAGCGGCGCTTATATTGTCAGATGGGTGGAGAGGCGATAAGTTAGTCAACAGCAAAAAATATATAAAAATTGTAACAAGTTTGTAACATGCTACTAAAAAAGTAAATAAAAAAAACCTGTAAACCAAAAGGTTACAGGGTTGTTGCGGAGAAAGAGGAAATTGAACCTTTAATATTTAGATATTACCAATTATGTACAAAGCCTTATTTTTCAACACTTTGTTAAAAAGTATATAGTAAGATAATATATAAAAATAGTATTAAATCATATCTTTACTGTCAACTGGGATATGAGATATACTTTCAACCTTAAAGAGCCAAATAAAGAAACTGAGACCCTAATACTATTCTCAGCTTACTTCAAAAATCAAGGTAAGAAATTCGTTTATTCAACCGGAGAATTAATTACTCCGGCAGACTGGGACTTTGATAACAAGTACCCTAAAAACCTCAATGGCAGGACTGCGAAGGCAGAACAGATGCGTGTTATAAAAAGGCAGTTAGATAGGTATTCCAATTTCTTTACTGACCTTATAAATAAGTTTAAGCTGATGAACAGAGAATTACTTATTGAAGATGTAAAAGAGGAATTTGATGTTGAATATAAGCGCACAAAGGCAGTCTCTAACAAGTTTTTTGAGGTTTATGATATATTCTTAGGCCTAAAAAGAAATGATTATACTGAAGATGCTAACTCTGCTACTACTATAAAGAGGTATGAGTATAATAAAAAGTTGCTTTCAGATTTTCAGGAATACAGTAAGAAAAAACTACACTTTAATCAGATAAACAATTCATTCTATAATGAATTTATAGAGTATTGTATAACAGTAAAAAAGCATTCATCAAATACGTTGAGGCGAAATGTTGGCCTTTTGAAAACATTTCTATTTTGGGCAGTAGAGAATAACCATACTTTCAAAACTGATTTTCAGAAGTTTAAAAGTCCAAAATCTCAGCAAACTGATTAGGTTGCATTAAATTTAGAGCAGGTAAAAGAAGTGTTTGAGTATGATTTCAGCAATAACCCTCGCTTAGAGCGTGTGAGAGACTTGTTTGTATTTGGATGTGCAACCGGGATGCGGATAAGCAATTACTCTATTGTTCAGAAAAAAGATATACAGAATGGGTTTATTAAAGTCAGAGATGTTAAGAACCCTGATAAGAGTTTAGAAGTACCTCTAAATGATTTTTCAGCTTATATCCTAAAAAAATACGATTACAAACTCCCGGTTATAACTACTCAGAAATTCAATGACTATATAAAAGAAGTTTTTGAAGAAATAGGCTATACTGAAGATATTAAAAACAGCATCAAAGTTGGCAAAGATATAATTGAGGAAATATCCCCTTTACATGACCGTATAAGCTCACATACTGCCCGTAGAAGCTTTATAACTATTTTGAAAAACAATAAAATACCGGATAAGGTAATTATGGGTTATACAGGCCATAAGAGCTTAGAAGTGTTCAATAAATACTATAAGCCAAACAATGATGATAAAAAAGATTTTATGCAAACTGTTTGGAAAATGGATGCTGCACCACTTAAAAAGGTTGATTAGATGAAACAAAATATAGGGTTTGAAATAAATCTACCTGAAGGGAGTAAACTTGTTACTATTCCAGCTTCGCCGGATTTAAAAAAGTACTTTGAGGAGGAACTATTTCCAAAAAAAAAATCATATTTATTATTTAAAGGAGTTTCTTATTACTGAAAATAATTATGAAGTTGTAAGTAATGCTGTTGAAAAGGCAATGGAAGAAGCTTTGCCCGAATGCCTTAAATCAAAATGTGCTTATTGTAATGGACAAAGCGAAGAAGATGGGGATAAAGCCTGTAGTAAATACTATTATCAAATGCAATTCACTTTTTATATTGCTGCAAATGAATTTGTAAGTCTTATCCTTAATCATCCACATATTTACAATAACAAGAAAATTTTATTGAATGTAACTCAAGAATTTTATAGAAGTTTCAGACTTGTTAAAGGAAAAGGGGTAATGTATTTTGACTTAGAAAACATTTGCAGATGTATTTTAAAGGCAGGCTTTGAGAGCTTATCTTTAATCTTTCAAAAATCTCAAGCTTTACAAAACCTGAAAATCATTAATGATAGTATTGATGATATAGAACAAAGGAAGTTAGATAACGAAATATTCAATAAGGAAGATGAAGATTATTTAGACCTTCAACAAAAATTCTTTGAGAATAAACAACGCTACTATAAAGAAAAACTTTTGTTGGAAGAAAAAGGTTTACTGCCTGAAAGATCTACATCAAAAAAAGTTTTTATTAAAGGAGAAAAACATCCCTATAATAGTATTGTATTATTATTATTTACAGGCGGGAGGGTACTATCCTTATTTTGAAAATCACAGTGCAGGTAAGCTAAAAGCGATAAACGAACTAATTATAAAGGATAACATTAATACCACTGATAAATACTTTCAGTTACAGTATAATAAGATTAGTAACCACAAAACGAACCGCATAGCAAAAAGACAAGCTTCAAACATTGATTACGTTGCAAATCAAATGCTTAATGATTATCCTAAATCAAAAAAAATTGCCCTTTTAGAACTAAAAGAAGCTACAACTAAGAACAGGTAACTATAAGATGTAACAGTTACATAATAGTTACCTCAAAATGCTGCCTATAAGTTTGCCCTAAACTTAAAAAGTAGCATTATGAACAATCCATTTGAGGCAATCAATGAAAGGTTGTCAACTATCGAAAATCTGTTATTGGAGATTAAGCAGCAGCCATTTGAGGAAAAGCTGCCGGAAAACTGCACTATTAAAGAAACTGCACTACTTTTAAAAGTATCTGAGCAATCTATTCACAACTATGTAAAAAGAGGTTTTCTGCCAGCTCAAAAGTTAGGCAGGATCTTACTTATCAAACGCACTGATATTGATAAGGCACTACAGGAAGTAAAGTCCCTAAAATATAAGCGCAACTAATACCCTGAAAGCAGTGGAAAATAATTCAAATTCAGGGCGTATCTATACATTAGCAGAAAGTGGGACAAACAAAGTGGGACAGAATGAGGTATTATTAGCAGGTACTGGCAGTGACCTCAATAATAATAAAGCAATGGTAGGAAGGGCAAAACGAAAATTAATATCTCAAAGCCTTTCTTTGCAATTAATTGACCTTGCAAACCAAACAGGGGACAGCCACAAAGTTAAAGGCTACTGGAATACCTACCATAGCCAAAACAGTATTATAAGTGCTGAAGGGCGAGTTTATGGCAGGTACTGTAAAAACAGGTTTTGCCCTATTTGCTGCTCAATACGAAAAGCCGACCTGATAAACCGTTACCTGCCGATTATTGAACAATGGGAGGATCCTTATTTTGTTACCATCACTATTAAAGCCTGTAAAGAAGATAAGCTAAAAAGCCGGGTAAATGGCATTTTGAGGGGCTTTAGAAAAATAAAAGAAAGGCATAAGAAAAATAACCAGCGAGGCAAGGGTATGAAGCTTATGGGGGTAAAATCATTAGAGTGTAATTTTAATCCCGAAAAGAAGACATACAACCCACACCTGCACCTCATCGTTCCTGATAAAAGAACTGCTGAGGTTATCATTGATACATGGCTCAAAATAGCAACACCTGCCTTTGCTATAAGAAGAGCGCAGGACATGCGCAAGGTATACGATTTGGAGAAAGGGCTTATAGAGATCATAAAGTATAGCAGTAAAATATTTACTGAGCCGGACGCTAAGAAAGTACCTTCTATGATATATTTAGCAGCGTTAGATAATATCCTTAGCGTAATGAAAGGCAAACGGGTTTTTGAACGTTTTGGATTTAATGCTGAAAAAAAAGAAAAACCTGTAAAAGTTCAAAAAGCCGTGCAGGAATACCAGCAGTGGGAATATAACCCTAAAGCTACTGATTGGCAAAATAAAGCTACTGAAGAGCCCTTAACAGGTTACAAGCCTCACGCACAGCTTATGGGGATTTTAACAAATAATATAGATTTGGCCTCGCAATAGTTCTTACAATCATTATATTTGAAAACTAGATTACTTTTCAAATAACCAATGAGCGAAGAACAAAAAAAACTACTAGAAACCCAGTTATGGAATATTGCCAATGAATTAAGGGGCAAGATGGATGCCGATGAATTTAGGGACTACATACTGGGCTTTATTTTTTACAAATACTTATCAGAAAAACAATACCTGTATGCTAACCAGCTGCTGGAAACCGAAGCCGTTAAAGATTACCTGCTGGTAACGGATGAAAGCGACATTGAAGCCATAAAAGAAGAATCGCTTATAAAGCTGGGCTACTTTTTAAGGCCGGAAGAACTGTTTAGCTCCCTTACCAAAAAAGGCAACGCTAATATAGAGAACGAAAGCGACTTTATATTGCAAGACTTGCAGACTGTGCTTAATAACATAGAACAAAGCACAATGGGTACTGATAGTGAAGACGACTTTAACAAGCTGTTTGAAGACTTAGACCTTAACAGTTCCAAGCTTGGCCGAACTGTAGAAGCCCGCAACAAATTAATCTCAAAGGTACTTAGCCACCTCAACAAAATTGACTTTGCGCTGGAAGATGCCAACAGCGATGTGCTTGGCGATGCTTATGAGTACCTTATAGCACAGTTTGCCAGCGGTGCGGGTAAAAAGGCGGGCGAATTTTATACACCTCAGCAGGTATCTAAAATATTGGCAGGTATTGTAACCACCGGAAAAAAACGCCTTAAAAGTGTGTACGACCCTACCTGTGGCAGCGGCTCGCTGCTTTTGCGTGTGGCAAGGGAGGCCGATGTTGACGAATTTTACGGGCAGGAGCTTAACCGCACCACATACAACCTTGCCCGTATGAACATGCTGTTGCATGGTGTGCATTACCGCAAGTTTGACATTAGGCAGGACGATACACTGGAACACCCGTACCACTTAGAAAAACGCTTTGAGGCAATTGTGGCAAACCCGCCTTTTAGTGCCAAATGGAAAGGTAAAGACAACCCGCTGAATGAGAATGATGAACGCTTTAGCCAGTATGGAAAACTTGCACCTACCAGCAAAGCTGATTTTGCTTTTGTGCAGCACATGGTGTACCAGCTCGCCGATAACGGCACTATGGCCTGTGTACTGCCGCACGGCGTACTGTTTAGGGGAGCAGCCGAAGGCACTATAAGGGAATACCTTATAAAAAAGCTGAACTACTTAGATGCTGTTATAGGCCTGCCTGCCAATATATTTTATGGCACAGGCATACCTACCTGCATACTGGTAATAAGCAAGTGCCGGGTGCAAAGCGACAGCATACTGTTTATAGATGCCTCGCAGGGCTTTGAAAAGGTAGGCAACCAAAACAGGCTGCGGGAGGAAGACATAGAAAAGATACTAAGCACTTACCGCAACCGCGAGGCAATAGATAAATTTAGTTATGTAGCCACATTGGATGAGGTAGCCGCAAACGATTATAACCTGAACATACCCCGCTATGTAAATACCTTTGAAGAAGAAGAAAGCATAGACATAGCAGCAGTAGCCAATGAGCTTAAAACGCTGGAGCAGGACATGGCCGCCACCGATGCACAAATAGCAGCTTTTTGTAAAGAGTTCAACCTACCCACACCGTTTTAATTATGACACAGCACAACATACCAAATTTGCGCTTCCCTGAGTTTAGTGAGATTTGGGAAGAGAAGAAAATTGAAAACATAATTATAAGCTATAAATTAGGAGGTAACTACAGTAACACTGAAAATCCAACTAATTACCCATTAATAAAAATGGGCAACTTGGATAGAGGATATATTAAAATTAATAAGATTGAATACATACCGGAACAAGAAGAAAAGAATGATGATGATATAATAAAATATGGAGATTTATTTTTCAATACCCGAAATACTTTAGATTTAGTTGGGAAAGTAGCAATATGGAAAAATGAATTGCCTGTGGCTTATTTTAATTCTAATTTAATGAGGATAGAGTTTAAGGATAATTTTTTTATGAATTATCGATTAAATTCAGTTCAAGGAATTATAGCTTTAAGGCGTTTAGCAACAGGCACGACGAGCGTGGCAGCGATTTACACTAAAGACTTTCTTAAAATAAAGTTACATATTCCATCTCTTCCTGAACAACAAAAAATAGCTTCCTTTCTATCGGCAGTAGATAAAAAAATAGAGCAGCTGCAAAAAAAGAAGGAGTTGCTGGAGCAGTACAAAAAAGGCATGATGCAAAAGCTGTTTAGCCGGGAGATACGGTTTAAGGATGATAACGGCAAGGTTTTTCCGGAGTGGGAGGAGAAGGAGCTTTTAGAAGTTGTTAATTTTGTAAATGGTAAAGCTCATGAGCAAAATATTTCTGAAAATGGTAAGTATATCGTCATTAATTCTAAATTTATTTCGTCAAACGGAACAATTCAAAAATTTTCAGACCAACAAATTTGTCCCGTTAAAAAAGATGATATCGTAATGGTTATGAGTGATGTGCCTAACGGAAAAGCACTATCAAAATGTTATTATGTACTAAGTGATAATTTATTTACATTAAATCAAAGAATTTGTCTTTTAAGAAGTAACAGTAACGTATATCCTAAATTTTTATTTTATATCATTAATCGCAACAAATATTATTTAGCCTTTGACTCAGGAGTTGGACAAACGAATCTTAAAAAAGAAGATGTTCTTACATGTCCGTTATTTATTCCAAATTCATTAAAAGAACAAACTAAGATAGCAGATTTTCTTACTGCTATAGATGATAAAGTAGCACTAATCGGTAAAGAACTGGAAGGTGCTAAAACGTTTAAAAAAGGGCTGCTGCAGCAAATGTTTGTGTAGTTACAACAGGCTGAAAAACAGGTAAAAATACCTATTGTTGGTGATTTTTAAGTTGTTAAATTTATCTTAAATTTAATTAACTTTAAAACACCTTATTATGAGAAAAGTATTAACCTTAATCACTCTGTGTTGCCTTTCTGCGGCAGCTTATGGGCAGTACACTTCACCCCGGGGAAACTATGAAGCCAATAAACCATCGGGGAAACTATTCAACAACGACATGCTTAATGTTTTTTTTGCAAAAAAAATTACAACTGCCTTTGGAGGGTCTGATGATCCTTCTATGCAAAAATTTTATGCCTCTTTAGATGCAGATGAAAATTCTTTGTCGCTTGGAGCCAACATTGATACTCGGGGCGGGAATAACCTAAACAGGTTGAGCCTTCTTTTTTCGGGTGGCTTAAAAATGAAAGCAAAAGATAAATTTACCACTTTATATGAAGATGGCGAATTTCAGGAGTGTAACGTAGGTGCAACATTAAAACTCACTTATTTTTTCTTAGGGACAATAACTACAAGAGATCAAGATCGTGTGGATGTAATAGCCAACAGAGGCTTGCTTTACGCAAAATATGACCGTAAAGCAGCTGAACATAATGCTGATTATGAAACGCTAAGCGAATCAGAAAGAAATAGCCTTACAGCTGCTGATTTTACTATGCAAGAGCGAAAAGACTATAAAGCCCTGGCTGAAGAAGAAGCAGACTATGTTATAGAAAACAAATTGTACGGGTCGGCACGCAGCTATTGGGTTTCTTTACAGGCTTACTTGCCATTCGGTAAAAACCAATACATGATCACATCTGATATTGCAACTGTCCCGCTGAATGAAGAAAACTTTTATGCTTTTGATACATCGGTTACATTTACAGGAATGCTTGAATTCCCACGCTTTATATCAATGTATGGTACCTTAAAATTTAATGTAAAAAACAACAATAATATCAAGGTTGATGGCCTGGAATCGCAGCCTTTCCAAACAACTGTGGCAGGCGCAGGCGGCACTACTGTTATTACTGATAGTACTGATGGTTATGAAACAAATTTTACAGAATTTATTACACCTTCAATAAATATCGAACCTGCCTTCTTCTTTTTTAATAATACAGTTGGCTTTAGCCCTATGTTAGAATTTAACTTTGGTAAGTACGATAAAATTAACTGGAAGCTTGGTATACCCTTCAGCTTTAAAGACCGTAAAGGTGAAAAGGCTGTAAATTTTGAAGTACAATGGAAAGAAATAAATACATTTGACACCAGCGTACACTATGTGG
>JAEWKB010000188.1 GCA_023386255.1 Bacteroidota bacterium | reverse complement strand
TTTTTGCCCTATGTAAACTTTCTTGTTATACTTTTTAGTAAGGGCAGCCTCAAGGTCATCCACAAAAATACGCGCTGTCATCTGTACCACCTTCTTTTGGGGTACGTAATCCATCTGGAAAACAGCTACATAAAATTTGTGAGCAGCTGCCGACATGAGCATTCCGCCAAGCACCACAAGCAGCAGGTATTGTATTATCCTCTTCATAAAATCAAATATAGTAAATAAGGGCTTAATTCTTTGCTTGCAGGTATTCTTTGCTTTTGGTTACAAGATAATCGGTAAGTTCAAATTCTTTTTGTGGGGCCAGTAGAGGCATTGTTTCGTTGCCTTTATCGCAAAAGGTAAGGAAAAGGCCTATTTCATCCTGCGGAATTTTTAATGTCTCGGTAAAGAAATGATAGGTAAAACGCTCCTGTGCCACTTCGGCAAAGGTACGCTCTGTATAGTACTGTGGTGCTTCGGGTTTCTTCTTTTTCTTTTTGAAGATCATCCGCGCAATCTTCACAAAATTAATACCCTGCAACGGACTTTCGGTTTGTGGTAATGCAGAATTTATATTTTGTGAATATTTAAATCGTCTGGGCAGGTCGCCTACTATAGCCCCCGAATTGAACTGGGGCATATCTTTTGTTTTTGTGTTCTTGCTATCTTGTTCAAGATTACCTGTAAGGGGGTTTATAACCACTTCATCCAGTACATTAACGTTTACATCCAGTTTTAAAAGCAGGCGCTCTTCTGTAAAATGTTCCCGCTTTACTATCATCATGGCGTCTCTTACGGCAATTCCTGTAAAATGCAGTGTGTCTTTAACTTTGGCGTAAATAGTAAAATTACCTTTTACATCAGTAACTGCAGAAATATTTGAAGTGATATTCTTTACCGTAATATTCTCTACCATCAAGGAGTCGGCTACTATGCGCCCGCGCAGCAGCTGCCTGGGTTCCTTTTGCGAGAAAGCCATAAACGGCAGGAGCAAGAGCAAAAAAATGATCAGGTTATTTTTCATTGCTTACATTTTTATATTCTCCTGCCAGCGCTGCCAGTGTAAATTTTGCGGTACCCGTATCGCCATTTTTAAGCTCTTCCCGAAGTTTTTCATTTTCAGCGGCATAAAATTTAAAGCCTGCTATTTGTTCCTGTCCCAGCTTTAGCTCTTCAATGTAAAAGCTGTCAGGAAAGTCGTCAAGCGTTTCTTTGGCAGTTACCTTTTTTTCAAGCTCAACATTGGCTTTAAGCATTTTGGTGCGCCCGCTAAGCAGGTTTATAAGTGAGCCTATAGGATCACTGCTGCCTGCCCTTAGCCTCCTTTCCTGTACAGTATAGGCCTTGCCCATAGGTATGCCCAATGATTCAGATGTTATGCGGCTGCGTTGTATAACCACCTCCTCCAGTTCTTCAACTGTCATGTTTACTTCAAGTAACAGCAACCCGTTTTTAACCAGGTCGGGAGTAAATCGTATTTTTTTAGTCTCTATGGCATAATTTGAAACAATCAGCAGGTCTCCTGTTTGAACAGCCAGGCTGAAGTTGCCAAGGCTGTCGGCCTTTGTTTCAGCTTGTGTAGTAAAATTTACAACCAAGGCTTCCTTAACACCCAGGCTGCCAGAGTATACCCGGCCTTTTACAGCCTGCCTTTCCTGTGACAGCACCAATAGCGGAATCATGAAGAATAAAAGTGCAAGGCTATTTCTCATCTGTTTGCAGGTCAAGGTAATTTTTAGAAAGATCTGTTATTTTCAGTTCTATAGCAGCACCGTTGCCTTCTATTAACAATTGCCTGAAAGCGGCATCTTCTGCGGCATAGTATTTAAAACCAGGTATTTGTTCAGGAGCAAGTTTAAGCGTTTCTACAAAATATTTCTCGGTAAAAAGCGTCTCCATTTTTTGCATGGCCATTTCTTTCTGTTCTACAACCAGCTCTTTTTTTAGCATTGCTGTACGGCCGCTTATCGCATTTATAATCGCATCTAAAGATACTGATACACCCGGCATCATACCAACGCCCAATGTAGGGTCAAGGCTTGCTGCTGTCTTTAACCGCCGTTCGGCGGGTGTATATTTTTTGCCCATGGGTATGCCGAGTGATTGTGATGTTACGTTGCTGCGGTTTATAACCACTTCTTCCAGCTCTTCGGCAATTAAGGTTGCTTCCAGTAAAAGGAGGTTGTTTTTAAGCAGGTCCTGTGTATAGCGTATCTTTTTTGTTTCAATCCGCCTGTCGCTCGCTATGAGCAGGTCGCCCACCTGCATCTTAAGGCTGAAGTTGCCAAGGCTGTCAGTATGGGTTTCGGCCTGTGCGGTGAAGTTTACAATTAAAACTCCGGGCACGCCTGCGTTTCCGGCAAAGACTTTTCCCTGTACAGCAAGCCGTTGCTGTGCAAGTAAACATACAGGCAACAATAATGCAGGCAGGAGGAACTTGTTTTGTAGTATCTTAAAAAGATGGCGCATAAAGCAGGTGATTGGTTTAAAGGTAAAATTTTTGCACCAAATACTATGCCTCACCATCATTAACTTGTAATTTTACCTTTTCTTACAAGTGTTAACGAATGAAAAAAATAATTATTGCAAGCACCTCTACATTACACGAAGGTAAATATCTGGATTATCTGCTGCCAACGCTTAAAGAACATTTTGCCGGATGCAGCAACCTGCTCTTTATTCCCTACGCCAGGCCGGGCGGCATTACCTATGACGATTATACCGCTAAAGCAGCAGAAGCCTTTGCTGCAATTGGCATAACCGTAAAAGGCGTGCATGAGTTTGATGATCCGGTTGAGGCCGTACAAAATGCAGAGGCTATTTTTACCGGTGGGGGAAATACTTTTTTGCTTGTAACGCAATTATATAAAACAGGTGTGATGGATGCAATGGAAAAAGTGGTAAAAAACGGAACGCCTTACCTGGGGTCAAGCGCGGGGAGCAATATTTGCGGACTTACCATGCAAACCACTAACGATATGCCTATAATTTACCCGCCAAGTTTTAAAACCTTTGGCTTTGTGCCGTTCAATATCAACCCGCATTACCTGGACCCAATAGAAGGCTCTACGCACATGGGTGAAACAAGGGAGACACGGATAAAAGAATTCCATTTCATCAATCCGCAGCCGGTAGTTGGGCTTAGAGAAGGCAGCTGGCTTGAGGTTAAGGGGGGGACTATTACTTTGAAGGGTGACCTGCATGCAAGGATTTTCCGCCAGGGGCAGGAGCCGGAAGAAGTAGGGCCGGGAGCTGATCTTTCATTCCTTAAATAATCAGGCGAAGAAATAAAAAAGGCAGGCCATTAAAATATAAAAGAAAGCAAATCCGCCAGCATACAGCCATTTTGGTTCAAGTTCCTTCCCTTTGGTTTTAAAGAAAATGTTAGCGCTGAAAATTAAAATTACGTGTATGATGACCAGTCTGGCAACGGTGCTTAGCTCTAAAGATGGAGCAAAAGCCATATACGAACCTATTAGCAGTAGCGGCAGCGGCCTTAATTTTGATACGGAAGGCATGATAAATTTTTGATAAATATATAAAAATAAAAAAGCCTCAAACAATGTTTAAGGCTTTAGAGCGGAAGACGAGGCTCGAACTCGCGACAACCAGCTTGGAAGGCTGGAGCTCTACCAACTGAGCTACTTCCGCTTTTGTGGATGCAAATATAAGCAATAACTTTTTTTACCTGCAAGCTTTTTTTTAAAAAAGTTCAGGCGGGGCAACGGCTGCGGCAGTAAGCCGTTTAATATTAAATTATTATGAGTGTCATTATTATAAAACGAATACCCTCTCAGGAAACATTTCCTGTGCGGCACCCGGTTTTAAGGCCGGGCAAATCTATTGAATCGTGCATTTTTGCAGGAGATGATGATGTTACAACTGTGCATTTCGGCCTTTATGATGATGATGACCTTGCTGGAGTGCTGTCGGTTTTTGAAGTTCCTCATTCTGAGTTCACCGAATGGAAACAGTTCCAGTTGCGTGGTATGGCAGTGCTGCCCTCGCACCAAAAAAGGGGTTTAGGCGGACAGCTGCTTGTAGCGGCCGAAGATTACATACGGCAGCAGGATGGACAGCTGATATGGTTTAATGCACGTGAAATTGCAGTGGGATTTTATGAAAAAGCAGGCTATAAAATAAAAAGCGGCCCGTTTCCTGTTCAGGACATCGGGCCGCATTATGTTATGTATAAAGAGTTGTAGCTTTTTATGAAAGCAGCTTTGCAACCTGTGCGTTATCTCTTGAAGGATGATAGATGAACAGGCATGATTTACCTTTTATAAGGTTGATGATCTCTTTGTTAAGATGGTTAGGCAGCGCAGGGCAGCCAAGGCTCCTGCCTATCCTGTTGTGTTGTTTTGCAAAGCTTTCGCTAACATAATCGGCCGCGTGCATAACCACGGCACGGTTGCGTGCATTGCTGTTTACGCCCGGCTCAAGCCCGTCAAGCTTCATCGATTCGCCGTGTTTGCCCATGTATATTTCGCCTGTAGCGTAAAAGCCAAGGCTGCTTTTGTTAGAGCTGCCAAGGTTGCTAAAGCTGGTGGCAAATTCATTGCCGCTGTTCCTTCCGTGGGCAACAAGGGTGTTGTATAATATGGTTTTAGTATCCATATCAATTATCCAAAGCCTTTTGGTGTTAGATGATTTACTGAAGTCTATAAGCGTAAGCAGGTTCTTTTTAATTTTACCCTGTGATTTCAGCAGGTCAAACCCCTGCACTGCCTGCGTAAAAGACTGCACACTTGGCATAGCAAAAGAGTTGGCATTAAGGCTGTTGTAAAGGTCAAGTGTGCTGTTTCCGGTTGTTGATTCAACATTAGAAGCAAGCACTTTTTCTGAATTGATGTTTTTTGTTGTTGGTGTTGTAATAGAAAAAAACAAAAATAAAACCGACGTAAAAAAGCTGTTTATCATTTGTAATTTGTAGTTATGTATTTTAAAGCGCTGCAAAGTAGCCAAAGAATTGTAAAAACAAAAACTGCAACCCTGTTAAAATCAAATATTTAACATTTATCATTTGCTGTGGTGGCTAACCCCATCGTTCCTCTTCATTACTGTTAAACGTATAATAATATTTTTTATTGTTCCTAATAAGAAAAAGTTAATTATACGTAGCTTTGTAATAACAAAGACAATGCCAAAGAATGATTTTTGATAGATTTAAGTTGTTGTTTTTTATGTTGTTATCACTTTCTGTAGCAGCTCAAAAACGAACGATGGGGGCAGTAAGGAGCACTGACAAAATTACTGTTGATGCAAGGCTGGATGAGCCACACTGGGCCAATGCTGAAACCGCATCGGGTTTTGTTATGTTTGAGCCTGATAATGGTAAACCCGCTACAGATGACCGAAAAACCGAAGTAAAAGTGCTTTATGATGATGAAGCATTGTACATAGGTGCCATGCTTTATGATGACCCAAACCTGATGATGAAAGAAATGGCATTGCGGGATAATTTCGGCAGCGCCGATCATTTTGGGGTTTTTATCAACGGTTATAACGACGGGCAGCAGGACTTCCGATTTTTTGTTAGCGCAGCAGGCACACAAATGGATTGCCTGGCCACTGCAGGAGGGGAAGATTATTCATGGGATGCGATTTGGCACAGCGAAGTGCGCACTACCGAAAACGGCTGGGTTGTTGAAATGAAAATACCGTATGCGGCAATACGTTTCTCAGATAAGGCTGAACAATTCTGGGGGCTTAATTTTTTCCGTGAGCTGCGCCGTGACAGGCAGAAATATACCTGGAACCCGATTGACAGGAATATCGGCGCTACCATAGTGCAAACAGGTATGCTTACCGGCATAAACAACATAAAGCCGCCTACAAGGCTTTTCCTTATTCCTTATTCTTCATTCTATTATTCTGAGACTAAAGATAAAGGTGCCGATACACAGTTTAAGGGAGGTATGGACATTAAATATGGCATTACGGAATCTTTTACCCTTGATGCTATCCTGGTGCCTGATTTTGGACAGACAGCATTTGATGAGGTAGTGCTTAACCTGGGGCCTTTTGAACAGCAGTTTAACGAGAACAGGCCTTTTTTCACTGAGGGTACTGATATATTCAACAAAGGCGGGTTGCTTTATACCCGCAGGATAGGAGGCAGGCCCGGCACAGGTATAGCTACAGGAGAGGATGAAGAAATAGTTGAGTCGCCATCAGCTGTAAACCTAATAAATGCGCTAAAGATTTCCGGTAGGACATCTAAGGGATTAGGGATTGGGATTATGAATGCCATCACCGAAAAAACATATGCCACAGTACGCAACACCACCACAGGCCAGACAAGGGAAGTAGTAGCCGAGCCACTGGTGAATTACAACGTAACGGTGCTGGACCAGCGTTTCCGCAAAAATTCATCGGTAGCCTTTGCCAATACCAACGTTACACGCAGCGGCCGTTTCCGCGATGCAAACGTTTCGGCGCTGGTGTACGACCTTAATACAAGGGACAACACCTTTAATCTTTCCGGTAATTTTAAGTTCAGCCATATTAATGACTATGATGACCGGAGCGGCTACAGCTCTTATATAAGCGCGGGTAAAACCAGCGGAAAGTTCAGGTATGCAATTTCAAGCCAGTATGTATCAAAAGATTTTGACATCAACGATATGGGGATTATCTTCCAGACAAACTACCACACACTGTATCCTACAGCCAGTTACAGAATCTTAAATCCTACCAAACTATGGAATACCTTCCAGGTAAGTACCGGCTTTTATAACGAGTTTCATAACGATACCGGCAAGATGCAGGCGGGCAGGGTAGACCTGAAAGTGGGTTCCAACACACGCAAAAATGATTATCTTGGGTATGGGGTTGAAATCAATCCGTTTTACACGTACGACTTCTATGAGCCAAGGGTAGAGGGCAGGTATATAAGGAACCCAAAAAGTGTTTATTCTTTCATTTATTTTTCATCGAACTATAACCGCAAATTTGCGCTTGATATACAGCCTGAACTTTGGGTGAGCAGCGATTATGACCGTAATTATTATGGTTTTTTATTTAGTCCAAGGTATCGTTTTAATGACCGGATGCTGATGATATACAGCTTTAACTACGGACTCGATACCAATAACAGGGGCTGGGTAGGCTTTGATGATGAAGATATTATAATTACCCGCCGGGACAGGACTACTATTACCAACAGCCTTTCAGGTAAATACTCCGTAAGCCCGAAAATGACGATAAACCTTACGGCCCGCCACTATTATACGTACGGAGAAAACCTGCAGTTTTTAACGTTACAGGAAGACGGGGATGTGGCAGAAAATACTACTTTTAGCGAGAACAGGGATTTTACATTCAATAACTGGAATTTTGACTTGTCCTACACGTGGTGGTTTGCTCCCGGCAGCCAGGTATCTGTACTGTACAGGAACAATGCAGCCACCGATTATGATTATGCAAACCGCAATTACAGTTACAATTTTGAGAACCTGTTCAAAAACAATTTAAACAGCATCTTTTCCATCAGCCTCCGTTATTATATAGATTATAACATAGCGAAGAACTGGATATAAAAATCAGCATTATGAATAAAAAAGTTATTTTAATGATACTTGATGGCTGGGGCAAGTCACCCGATCCAAAAGTATCGGCTATAGACAATGCCAATACACCATTTATTGACAGCCTGTACCTGCAGTACCCCAACGCGTCATTGCGTACTGACGGGCTTAACGTGGGCCTTCCTGAAGGGCAGATGGGCAACAGCGAAGTAGGCCACATGAACCTTGGTGCCGGCCGTATTGTATATCAGGACCTGGCAAAGATAAACCTTGCGGTGCAGAATAAGACACTGGGGCAGGAGAAACCGCTTATTGATGCATTTACCTTTGCGCGTGACAACAATAAAAAGGTACATTTTTTAGGATTAGTATCAGACGGTGGCGTGCACTCTCATATAGAGCACCTGAAAGGGCTGATTGATGTAGCACAGGATTTTAACCTCCAGGATGTGTTTGTACATGCATTTACCGATGGGCGCGATGTAGATCCCAAATCGGGAGTACGCTTTATCTCAGAGCTTGAAAATTACAT
>JAEWKB010000184.1 GCA_023386255.1 Bacteroidota bacterium | reverse complement strand
GATGTATTGATCATCCCTATCTTCTTCCCCTGCTCTATAAAAGCATGCCCGTCTTCAAAATCAAAATATTTTTCAGTAGGAGGTGTATTCAGGGTTTCACCTTTCTTATTGATGTAAAACCATCTTTTATCTTTCGCTACTACGCAAATACCGCTGTTAAACTCCTTTACATTATCATAACTCGCAGGTATGGCCCATTCGCCTTTAGTATTTATAAAGCCCCATTTCCCCTGGTCAAGAACAGCCGCAAGGCCGTCAGAAAAACTTTCAGCTTTATCAAACTGTGGCCTGATGACCATTTCGCCCGATTTGTTGATGTAGCCAAACTTACCGTTAGTACGTACAAGCGCCAGTTCCTGTGCGAATGTCATCTGCGCCAATACCAGCAATAGAAGTAAAACTTTTTTCATGATACTGATGGTTTTAAATTATTGATTAATTGTTTGTTTCCATTAAGTATTCTTTGATGCTGCTTACGTACGGATACAAGGCCATATCTTGTGTAAACGCAGGCAGTATTGCCCTTACATCATCATAAATTTTGCGTGTAGCCGAAGATACCTTGTCATTCTGCTCCAGCGCATCAATAGCCTGTACTATTGCCATGGCTTCAACAGCAAGCACTTCAAACGCATTTTCTATAACCTTGCCTGTTATTATGGCTGCATTGGTACCCATGCTCACAATATCCTGGTTGTCATTATTGTTCGGGATACTGTGCACACACATAGGGTTAGACAGCGTTTGGTTTTCAGCTGTGGTAGAAACTGCCGTGAACTGCACGCCCTGTAACCCGAAATTGAAGCCCAGCTTGCCTAAATTGGCGAACGGGGGCAGCAACTCGTTTATTTTGGCATTCATCAGGTAATTCAGCTGGCGCTCTGCAAGCATAGAAAGCTTAGTTATAACTATCTTCAGCTTGTCCATTTCCAGCGAAATATAATCACCATGGAAATTACCGCCATGGTACACGTGCTTTGTCTTTACATCTACAATAGGGTTATCGTTTGCCGAGTTGATCTCATTTTCAAGTATAACCGCTACCTGGTTTATGGTATCGAGCACAGGGCCCAATATTTGAGGGATGCACCGCAGTGAATAGTACTCCTGCACCTTTTCCTTAAATACAGTTTCGTTATTGTCGCCTGAATATAAGTGGTCTTCACGCTTGCGGGTAAGCTGGCTGTCAGCAATATGATTCCTCATACGCTCGGCTACTTCCTGCTGCCCTTTGTGCAGTTTTGTATTGTTCAGTTCGGCCGACATGTGGTCATCATAAGCCTGTACCACCTCATTTATGGCACATGAAAATTTAACCGCCCAGTCCAGCAGCTTCTTTGCGTTGTACAGGTTTACTATACCTATCCCCGTCATAGCCGATGTACCATTCATCAGCGCAAGGCCCTCTCGCAGTTCCACATTTATTGGCTGTAACCCTTCGGATTCAAGCACTTCGGCTGTGGCACGGCGTTCGCCTTTATAAAATACTTCGCCTTCTCCTATAAGCACAAGCGCAAGGTGGGCAAGCTGCACAAGGTCTCCGCTGGCTCCCACGCCGCCATGCTCAAAAATAAGCGGAGTGATGTCACGGTTTATAAATTCCTTCATCAGGTCGATAACCGAAGGATGAACCCCCGAATTACCTAGTGATAAGGTATTTAGCCTGGCAAGCATGGTAGCTTTTACATTAACTGCAGACATAGGTTTGCCTGTACCTGATGAGTGGCTCCTGATAAGGTTATATTGAAGCTGCAGCCTGTCTTCATCTTTAATACGGTACTGGGCCATGGGGCCAAAACCTGTATTTACTCCGTATATGATTTTATTGGCAGAAAACTCTTTTAAAAACTCAAAACTCTCTCTTACCCGTGTTAAAACCTCATCGCTGACTTCAACCCTGCTATTTCCAAAAACAATCGATTCAAACTCCTCAAGCTTCAGGTAACTGTTTATCCTTTTCATCTAACTCTTATTATGTTATGCTTTTTTGCCACGTAAAAATTTTTATTATAATAAAAATATTGTTTTACTTTTACGGGCTACAAATGTATAATAATTTTAAGATAATTTTAAGACAGACAAAAACTTATATATGTTAAAAGAGACTGTTGATGTACTTGTTATAGGTGCGGGCCCATCGGGATGTGTAGCGGCATCGTACCTTTTTAACAACGGTGTGAGCGTGAAGGTGGTTGAAAGGTCAAAATTCCCCAGATTTGTTATCGGCGAAAGCCTTATACCAAGGGTAATGGACCATTTTGAAGAGGCAGGCCTTTTTGAAGCGCTGGACTCTATGGGATTTGAGAAAAAATTTGGCGCCAGGTTCATCAGAGGTGAGGAAATCTGCCTTTTTGACTTTAGCGAAAAGTTTGGTGAGGGCTGGGACTGGACATGGCAGATACCGCGTGCTGATTTTGATAACACACTGGCACAGGAGGTGGTTCGGAAAGGTGTTGACCTTGAATTTGAAACCGAAGTGCTTGATGTAAAATTCAACGGTTCAGACTCTGTAACCACAGTACGCAACAAAGCCGGTGAGGAACGTGAGATACATGCAAAGTTTATAATCGACTCCAGCGGATATGGCCGTGTACTGCCAAGGATACTGAAGCTTGACGCACCGTCTTCTATCCCTGAAAACTCGTCTTTATTTACTCACGTAAAAGATGTAAGGAGGCCTGAGGGCGTTGAAGGGACACAAATATCATTCGACATTCTTGAAACTAAGGTATGGCTATGGATAATACCTTTCTCTAACGGAAACACCAGCCTTGGCGTAGTAGGGCCTACAAGCTATATTAAAGCCATACCCGGAGAAACCACTACCGAGAAGCTGCAGTACATCATCAACCAGTCTGACTACTACCGAAACCGTTTTGAAGGCATTGACTTTTTGTTTGAGCCCCACATGATAGAAAACTATTCATGCTCGGTAACAAAACTTTGCGGCCCGGGCTTTACCCTTACCGGTAACAGTTCAGAATTCCTGGACCCGGTGTTCTCATCGGGCGTTTGTTTTGCTACAGAGTCAGGCATGCTTTCAGCCAAGCTGTTCCTTAAACAGCTTAAAGGCGAAAAAGTGGAATGGGATAAGGAATATACTGAATACATGAGGCGCGGCGTAAATG
>JAEWKB010000165.1 GCA_023386255.1 Bacteroidota bacterium | reverse complement strand
AATCTATAGTGGAAGAAGTGAAGTTTAAACCTCTGGAGGCAGCCAAGAAGGAAGAAGTTCCTGAAGATCCGCCACTAAAAGAGCAATTTAAAGAAGCTGACCCGTCATCACGTAATGCCGAAGCCGCACCAACTGGAGATGTTGTTATTGGCAAACCGGCAGGTGACTTGGACAAAGGTGTTGAAGCGCCTGATAATGCTATTTATACTACTGCAACACTACAGGTTCAGCCTGATTTTCCGGGCGGTATTGATGCTTTCCGTTCATTTGTGAGCAGGAACTTCAGGGTGCCTGAAGTAGACCAGGACATGACGGTGAAGATATATGTACAGTTTGTAGTGGAAAAGGACGGTACATTAACCGATGTTAAAGCTGTAAGGGATCCTGGCTACGGTCTTGCTAAAGAAGCCGAACGCGTAGTAAGGTCTAATAAAGTGAAATGGTCACCCGGGATACAAAACGGTAAAGCTGTGCGTACACGTTTCAGCCTTCCTATAACACTACAGATTAAGGCTTAATATTATAAAGAGATGCTTTCAAAAAGAAAATCTCGTTTTAATGAACAGAAATCGCCCGCACAGCGATTTCTGTTTGTTTTTGGTATAGTCTTCTTTTTAATGTACCTGGTGCTGGGTGGTATGCTGATTTTCTGGAAATCCATACCCGTTCCGCTATCCTATAACCGCAGGCTGGCACTTGGAATTGTACTAATGGTTTATGCATTCTTCAGGTTTATAAGGCTTGTCCAAAATTATAAGAGGTGAGAAATATTATCTTTATACTTTTCTTGTTATCCGGTAGTATTTCTTCTGCACAAAACAATGTACTAAGTAAAAATGATGTAGTTTTTGAATCTGCAGCATTAGACAGGCAGCCGGAATATCCCGGAGGCATTACAGCCTTTTACAAATTTGTACAATATAATTTCAGGGCTCCGGATGTAACTGTGGATATGACATTGAAAATATATTTCACATTTGTAATTGAAAAAGATGGAACAATTTCTAATATATCATCTACAAATGATCCCGGGCACGGAATACGGGAAGAAGGCATTAGGATTTTAGGCCTTGTTAAAGAAAAATGGGTGCCTGGTATGAATGATGGTGTGCCTGTAAGAAGTGCATATAAATTTCCTATAGTACTTAATATCGCAGGTGCAGGGCAAACAGAAAAAAATGATTAGGCTATGATAAGATTTAAGATAAAACATATATCTGTTATAGTTGTAGCAGTACTTATTACTACTGCAATTACTTTTTCATGTAAAAAGGAAGCCTCGACCTCTACTGAAGTTGAGGAAACTATGACTGCGGGTACTGCCACTTTTCTGGTTGATAATACCATTCAGCCTATAGTTGAAGATGTAATAGCGGTATACCAGAACATGTATGACCGTGCCACTATTAAACAGGTAAACAGGAGCGAGGGCGAGATAATCAGGGCTTTACTTGCTGATTCTGCCCGCGTTGCCATACTCTCCCGCCAGCTTACGCCTGAAGAAGAATCATATTTTAAAAAGAAGAAGATTACACCTAAAGTCAATCAATTTGCTTTTGATGCCATTGCACTTATAACCAACAGGCAGGCAAAAGATACCGTAGTAAAACTGGAAGAAGTTATAAAGATTTTAAAGGGGGAAACTTCGGCTGTTATTCCTAAACTGGTGTTTGACAACCCTAACTCCAGTACGGTAAAGTACCTGCTAAATCTTGCAGGAGTGTTTAAACTTCCGTCTCAAAATGTATATGCTTTGAAAAACAATGAAGATGTTATAAAGTATGTTCATGACAATAATGGTGCCGTGGGAGTAATTGGCCTGAACTGGCTGATGCAGCCCCCGCCGGCTCTTACAAAAACTGTAGAAAATATAAGGGTTTTAGGAGTAAATAATGTTAAAGCTGATAACACAGGCAACGGCTACTATAAACCCAACCAAAGCAATATTGGTGCAGGTTTATACCCTTTAACCCGCAAGCTGTATGTGTTAAATTACCAGGGGAAACAAGGTTTGGGCATGGGTTTTGCAAATTACATAACAGCACCGGACGGACAGCGTATAATTTTAAAATCCGGCCTGTTACCTGTAAACATTCCAAACAGGGAACTGGAGGTGCGAAATGAACTATAACTAAATCAATATATAGGAATTAAAATGATAAAGATGAAAAATTTAAAATTTGTTGGTTTGGCACTGTTAGTTTTTGGTGCTGCTAATGCACAGGATGCAGAGCAGGCAAAAAATGCTATTGATGCTGAACAGTATCAAAAAGCTAAAACAGTTTTAAAATCATTAGTTGCGTCTAATCCTGATGAAGGTAAGAACTACTTTTTGTTAGGTGACGTTTATCTTAAACAAAAGGAGCAGGACTCCGCTGCTATATACTTTAACAAAGGTAAAGCAGTTAAAAATAATGCTGAATACAATACTATTGGCCTGGGGCAAATAGACCTTATTAATGGCAATGCAGCTGCGGCACAATCTAAATTTGATGCGGTTACATCAGGACTCAGGAAAAAAGATGTAGATCAGTTAGTATATATAGGCCGCGCTTACCTCAACACCGAAAAGCCTGACTATAAAAAAGCTATTGCTGTGCTAAACAATGCCATAGCAAAGGATAGTAAAAATGCCCAGGCTTACCTTAGCCTTGGTGATGCCTACTACGGCGACCGTAACCAGAATGAAGCTTACAGGGCCTACCGTAATGCGCTTTTGTATGACAAAGGCCTGGTGAGAGCCGATCTTCAGATGGCAGTTATAACAAAAAACACCGGTGCTGCGTTTCCGGAAGCTGTAAAAGCTATGAACGCGATAGCTACTGCTAATCCTAATTACGGGCCTGTTTACAGGGAACTTGCCGAAACCTATTACTATTGGGGTAAAACTGTGCCCTCAAAATATGCTGAATACAGTAAAAAGGCACTGGAGTACTATGAGAAGTACATGAGCCTTACTGATTATTCGCTAAATTCAAGGATGAGGCATGCCGACTTCCTGTTATTAACCGGCGATTATAAAGCTCTTGAGGCGGAAGCCCAAAAGATGCAGCAGATGGATAAAGTAAATCCGGTAATATTAAGGTACCTGGGGTATTCATCTTATGAAAACGGCAATTATGATGCAAGCCTTAAAGCAATGAACGACTTTATTGCCAAAGTTGAACCTAAACGTATTATAGCGCGTGACTACTTATATCTTGGCCTTGCCAAACTGGCTACAAGCGTTGGTAAAGATGCACAGGGTAACTCTGCAATAACAAATCAGGCAAGTTTTGATGCAGCAATAAGCGATCTTCAAAAAGCTGCGGAAAAAGACGCTAAAATTACCAATGAATTTAATGATATAGGTAAAAAGCTTTTCGACCAAAGGTTATATGGCCCTGCAGCTGCAGTATTTGAAGTAGCTGCCGCAAGCCCTGAAAACAAAAACTCATTTTATGACTACTTATACCTGGCCTATGCAATTTACTATGACCATGTAAATAAATCGGCGGAAGCTAAAAAAGCTAATACGGTAAACCTGCAGAAAGCTGACGCGGCACTTACAAAAGTTATTGAAATGTCGGCTGAAGCACAGGATGCACATTTTTATAAAGCTAAAGTTAACCAGCAGCTTCAGACCAACGAGTCATATGCTGTTATGGCTAAGCATTATGATGAGTATATAAAGATTGTAACTGCTAAAGGTGCTGCTGAGACTTCTAAGCCGCAGGTAAAGAAAAATCTTGTAGAAGCTTATGATAACGCAGGTGCTTACTACAAGGTTACTGATAAGGCTAAAGCAAAACAGTATTTTACAAAAGCAGTAGAGCTGGACCCTAACGACACTTATGCTAAAAACGAGCTGAATAGCTTGTAATTGAAGTGAGAGATATAATAGAACCGGCAGGAAACTGCCGGTTTTTTATTTGATAAATGCGTTGTATCTTTGCGCACTATTTAAAATTCAAATGCTTAACAAGGAAACACAAATAGCGGTTGAAAGAGGCGAGATGCTGCCTTTAATGGAAGAATTTTATACAATTCAGGGAGAAGGTTTCCATACAGGTACGGCGGCTTACTTTATCCGAGTAGGCGGATGCGATGTTGGCTGCCACTGGTGCGATGTTAAGGAGAGCTGGAATGCTGCACTGCATCCGCCAACGCATGCTGATACCATTGTTGATAACGCGGCCAGGTTTGCCGAAACTGTGGTTATAACAGGGGGAGAACCGCTAACATGGGACATGGGCCCGCTTACACAAAAGCTTAAAGAGCGGGGGTTGAGGGTACATATTGAGACATCCGGAGCTTATCAGCTTTCAGGGCAGTGGGACTGGATTTGCCTTTCACCCAAAAAGACAAAGCTGCCTACAGATGATGTATATGCGCATGCTCATGAGCTGAAAGTTATCATTCACAACAGGCATGATTTTCTGTTCGCCGAAGAGCAGGCAGAGAAAGTAAACAGCAATGCAATTTTGTTTTTACAGCCGGAGTGGAGCAAAAAAGAGCAGATGACGCCGTTAATTGTAGATTATGTAATGAACAATCCGAAATGGCGTGTATCTTTACAAACACATAAATATCTTAATATCCCTTAATCAAATCCAAACAAAAATGAAGAAATTACTATTTGCCGCAATGTTTGTTTTAGTAGCTAACGTTGCAATGGCACAGTCTCAGGCTTTTAAAGATGATGTAAAAAAGCTGATGGTGCTTTCAGGTACAAATGCCCAGGTTGATTTTGCTAAGAAACAAGTTGTGTCAATGGTTGCAGCTGATAAGCAGCAGGCGTTTCTTAAAGATTTTGAAGCATCTTTAAAACCATTGTTTGACGCACAGGAAAACTTTTATCTGACAGAATACACCCATGACGAGGTAAAGCAACTAGTTAAATTCTACGAATCTCCGGTAGGAAAGAAAATGGCAGAGAAAAATGCTAAATTAACTGAAGTGACCATGCCGGTTATACAGCAGTGGAGTATGGATCTGCAAGGACTTATAATGAAATATCAATAGTAATAAATGCCCGCTTAAGCGGGCATTTTTATTTTGATAATCTGGCAAGGTAATCATAATGCTCACCTTCCATAATCAGTTCACATTCTAACCCTGAAGCATGGGCAGCATTCTGTAAGGTATTATAATCAAGGTATAACCAGTTAAAAGGTTCTTCTTTTTCACCTTTATAAGAGATAGTAAAGGTAACTTCTCCATAATAATCTTCATCTGCAGGAATCCATTTCCCACCGTCTTCATCTTCGTCAAACATGTAAATTATATCAGAAGAGTCTATCAGAATCTGTCCTCCGTCATTCAACAGGGATTTTAGCTTCTGTAAATAGTGAGATATATTTTTTAATCTTCCGAATATGCCGGTACCATTCATAAGCAGCAGGATAGTATCAAACTTTTCGTTTTCAAGTTCCATAACATTTACAGCCCGTGCATCTGTAATGCCCCTCAACCTGCACGCCTCAATAGCATTAGCCGAAACATCAATGGCCGAAACATCCAGCTTCCGCTCATTTTGCAGGTACAGGCTATGGCTGCCTGCGCCGCACCCTACATCCAGCACTTTACCTTTAGCCAGCTGAAGCGCTTTCTTTTCAAGTGGCGGCATCTGAGTATAATTGCGGAACAGGTACGCAACATTCATTTCGTCCGCTTCAGATATTGAAGTTTCAGTGATCAGGTCTTCTGGCGCATTATTAGTTTGATAATCAAGTATGGCTTTGCCAAAAAGGTCTTTCATTTTTTTGTAGTTTTGCTTCCTGAAAATGCAACGGGAAACGCGGAAATGGAAAATAAATTAAATCAGCTTGCTAAGCTTGTCAAAGATAAGCATAACGAAAACAAAAAGTTTTTTGATAAGCTGAAAAAAAAGGTGCCCAAAAACCTTGATTATGTAATGCAGGAGATACACGACAGGGAGTTCACCAGGACCGACTGCCTTACGTGTGCCAATTGCTGTAAAACTACCGGGCCTCTTTTTACCCTGGCCGACATTGAACGTATTGCAAAACATCTTAGGCTGAAGCCGCAACAGTTTATTGATAAGTATCTGCAGATAGATGAAGATAATGATTATGTGTTGCAAAGCGTGCCGTGCACTTTTCTAGACAATGAAAACTATTGTATGATATATGATGTAAGGCCGAAAGCATGCAGGGAGTTTCCGCACACCGACAGGAAGAAGTTCCAGCAGATTGCCAATCTCACTATGAAGAACGTGGCTATTTGCCCTGCAGCTTACAACATCGTTGAAGAAATGAAGAAAAAGATAATGTTATAAAAAAAGCCTTTCAACTGAAAGGCTTTTATTTTTTAAGCAGTGGCTTCGGCACCTTCTTCAGTGTGCTGTTTCAGTTCGCCAACAAAGCCTTCTATGCTTTGTATCTTACTTTCTACATAATCCAGCAATCCTTCAATTTTATCTCGTAGGTCTTCAAAAAAGGCAATGATATCATCTACATAACCCTTAACTTTATGGATAAAGTCAATTACATACTGAATAATACCGTCAAGTTTTTGCATTATATTGTTCATGGCAGAATGTTGTTTTGATTAATAATACTGAAAATTACAAAACAGCATTTGTAACCCGAAACACTTTGTAATAATATTAAGAAAAACCCTTCTGTTACTCCGGGTATATAAGATACTGTTTTCTCATTTGCTTAAAAGCTGCCAAACCTGTGTCCCAGCTTTTACGTATTTCTGTTTCGGTTTTTCCTGCTTCTATCTGCTCCTGCAGTTTTTTTGTGCCTGCCAGTTTGGTGAAGAACGGGATAAAGAATTTCGATTTGTCTTTTGTATTTGCGTATGCCTTTAGCAGCCATTTCAGTTCAAGCTGTTTTACTTTATCAATTTTAGATAAATCTTCGCCATAGCACAATACACCTTTTAGCGGAGGTTCCTTGGCACCTTCATTTGGCATAGGTGTAAAGCTGAACCCCGTGTTCGGCAGGTCTGGCGAGCCGTAAATCTGGAACTGCTTATTAGTGCCGCGGCCCAGGCTTACGTTTGTCCCTTCAAAAAAACAAAGGCTGGCATAAAGGTTTATAGCCTGGTCGTTAGGCAGGTTAGGCGATGGCTTTACCGGAAGGCTATAGTGCATATCGCGCTTATAATTAACGCACTCAATCACCGTAAGGTTACACGGCACACCATTTTTCAGCCATTTTTGGCCGTTAATCATTTTGCCATATTCACCTATAGTCATG
>JAEWKB010000264.1 GCA_023386255.1 Bacteroidota bacterium | reverse complement strand
CTATATAATTACAGGAAATGGGTGAGCTACATCCTCCTCACCTTCCTGTTCGCCGCTCCTTTTATAAAAATTAACGGTAACCAGTTCCTCATGTTCAACGTGCTGGAGCGCAGGTTCAACATATTTGGCTTCCCTTTCTGGCCGCAGGACTTTTACCTTTTTGTTATCTGCATGGTAATAGGGGTAGTATTTGTTGCGCTGTTTACGGTAGCGTTTGGCCGCATCTTCTGCGGATGGATATGCCCGCAGACTATTTTTATGGAAATGGTTTTCCGGCGCATAGAATACTGGATTGATGGCGATCGCAATGCACAGATAAAGCTGGACAAACAGGAATGGAATGCCGAAAAGATACGCAAGAGGGCACTAAAATGGTTTGTATTTTTTATAATATCGTTTCTTATTGCCAATACTTTCCTGGCTTACCTGGTAGGCAGTGATGAACTCCTGCTGATGGTGCAGGACGGGCCTTTTACCCACCTGGGCAACTTTATAGCGCTTTTGCTCTTTACCGGTGTGTTCTACTTTGTGTTTGCATGGTTCCGTGAGCAGGTTTGCATTATTGCCTGCCCTTACGGGAGGCTGCAGGGTGCACTGCTGGATAATAAGACTGTTGTAGTTGCCTATGACCATGTGCGTGGCGAAGGGACTGCAGGAAGAGGCAAAATAATTAAGAACGAAGACAGGTTTACAGCCGGTAAAGGCAATTGTATAGACTGTAAGCTTTGTGTGAGCGTGTGCCCTATGGGTATTGACATAAGGAATGGTACACAGCTGGAATGCACCAACTGTACCGCATGTATTGATGAGTGCAATACTATAATGAATAAGGTAGGTTTCCCTGAAGGGCTGATACGCTATGCAAGCGAAGATGAGATTACCAAAAAAGAAAAGTTTGTATTTACTGCCCGGATGAAAGGCTACACCGCGGTGCTCTTTATTTTAATGGGCATATTGAGCGGCATGATGTTCCTGCGGAGCGATATAGATGCTACGGTGCTTAGGCTGCCCGGCCAACTGTTTGAACATAAAGGCGAAAACATAAGCAATGTATTCACCTATAAACTCGTAAACAAAACCGGTAAAGATTATAATAATGTACATTTTAGGCTTGCCGGCATAAAAGGTGAAGTTAAGACAGTGGGCAATCAGGTATTCAAAATTGCCAAAGAAGGAACAGCACAGGGTACCATGTTCATAGAAATTAATCCTGCTTTGCTTAATGGCGACAAGACTAAGATTATACTGGAGTTATATGATGGCGACAGGCTTATTGATACCGAAACAACTAACTTCCTTGGGCCAAGGAGTTTTAATTAAAAATATATCAACATGAAAATTAACTGGGGTACAGGGATTGTGATAGCATTTGCATTGTTTATGAGTTTTATACTGTTCTTTGTTTTCAGGGTACAGTCTGACAGTAAATATGATAATGAGCTTGTAGTGGAAGAATACTACAAACAGGAGCGCGGCCTGCAGGCTAAGCTTGACAGAGAGCAAAATGCAGCTGCCCTTATACATAAAGTACAGGTTGAAACCACACCTGATGCCATAAAAATAACCTTTCCCGAAGGGTTTGATGTAACTAAAATAAAAGGAAAAGTGTCCCTTTACAGGCCGTCTAACCAAAAGCTTGATTTTGAAATGCCAATTTCATTATCAGCTCCATATCTGCTCATACCTAAAAGTGATCTGGCAGGCGGCCGTTGGGACATTACCGTTGACTGGCAATATGAAGGCAAAGGCTATCTGAGCAATGAAATGCTAACGCTTTAATAAAATTATCAGATTAGAGATAACAGATGGAAAGACAACGCCTCAAACGTTATCTGCGTCTATTATCTCTCATCTATTATCTATTAATAACATGCTTTATTCCGCAATTATATTAGGATTGGTATCGAGCCTGCACTGCATAGGCATGTGCGGGCCTATTGCCATGATGCTTCCGGTGGACAGGCAAAACCCCGCCAAACGTGCCATGCAGATATTGCTGTACCACACAGGCCGCATTACCGCCTACGGCTCATTAGGATTGGTATTTGGCATACTGGGCAAAGGTTTATACCTGGCAGGCATGCAGCAACATTTATCAATAATAGCGGGAGTGGTAATAATTACCATAGCACTTGTACCCGAAAAGATTTTTGCACGCTACAACTTTTCAAAGCCGGTTTATAAGGTTATCAGTAACATTAAAACAAGCCTGGGCAGCCAGTTCAGGAAAAGGGGTGCCAAAGCACTGTTTATTACAGGGCTGCTAAACGGGTATTTACCCTGTGGCCTGGTGTACGCAGCACTGTTTGGCGCTATAGCCATGCAAAGCGAAACCCTTGGCGCAGCATACATGATGCTTTATGGGGTTGGTACTATACCGCTTATGAGCGCGGTAGTTTATGTATCGGGCTTTTTAAAGAACAGCGCCCGCAGCACAGTTGCTAAAATAGTTCCTTATGCTGCAATTGTAATAGGTGTTTTATTCATTGTCCGCGGCTTAGGATTAAGCATATCCTACCTCTCTCCCGGCACCATGAATCTATATATAACAGAACAGCCACATTGCAAATAGTGGTTTTAGTAGTAGTTTGTTGAAATGAAAAAGCCTCCCGTAAAGGAGGCTTTTTCTATATTGTCATAGAGAAGAGTTTGGTATCAGGCGCTTTACGCTTAAGCCTCATGTCGAATGCCATGCAAATATTTCTTACAAATGGCTTCCCCTTTGCCGTAACTGCCAAAAAATCATTATCTATTATAAGCAGCCCGTCATTTTCCATTTCCGTAAGGCTCTCAAGCACTGCCGGCAATTCAGAAAAATATAGTTCCTTTTCGTCCCAACCCGTACCAAAGCTGCACATAAGGTTAAGGATATGTTTCCTTATAATAAGGTCTTCGCGGTTAAGCACATGGCCTTTAAAAACAGGTAACTCATTATTATCAATCCTTTTATAGTAATCTTCCAGGTGTTTTTCATTTTGCGCAAAGCTGTACCAGCTGTCGCTTATAGCCGATACTCCCAGCCCTACCATTACTTTGGTTTTAGATGCGCTGTAGCCCATAAAATTGCGGTGCAGGGTCCCTTCTTCAAACGACCTGCACATGCTGTCGCTTTCCAGGGCAAAGTGGTCCATGCCAATTTCGTGATAGCCGTTACGCAAAAACAGTTCCTTCCCTATCTCATAAAGTACACGCTTCTCATTGTCTTTCGGGAGGTTGCTTTCGTCAAAACCCCGCTGGCCAGTACCTTTTATCCATGGCACGTGCGCATAGCTGTAAAACGCAATCCTGTCAGGCTGCAGCGATTTTGTCTTTTCAATAGTATCTACCATGGTGGCAATGGTTTGAAAAGGGAGGCCAAATACCAGGTCGTGGCTTATAGATGTATATCCTATTTCTCTTGCCCACAAAGTTGCCTTAGCCACGTTTTGAAACGACTGTATGCGGTTAATAGCCTTTTGTACGGTTATGTCATAATCC
>JAEWKB010000156.1 GCA_023386255.1 Bacteroidota bacterium | reverse complement strand
CCATATTGCTGCTGGTGTGCTCTACCTTTATGCTGAAAGAACCGCAGTAAGGTGTTATAACAACATTATTAACAGCCATTACATATGTTTCTACCGTTAGGTCACGGGAGCGGGTTACGCCGCAGTTATCAATCGTAGTAATGCTATATTGCCCCACCGGCAGCGAGTTCATAAACAACTGGTTATTTACCGTAAGTGCGGTGGCATTATACGGCAGCGGATGCGGAAACCCTGCCGGCGCATTAGTAATAATAAACGAAGTAAAATTGGCATCCGGATCAGGAAGGGAAACCCTGATAGATCCTGTAGTGCCATCACACCCCGGCCTGTTCATTACAGCAAGCGTAGGGTCTGCTGCTATAGGAACCATATCCAGCTCTACCGTATATACATCACCACACGTATCAGTTATCTGCAGCTCATAGTGGCCCACAGGCATATTGCTTTTAGTAAAACCCTGAGGCCCTATGCCTGATGAAACATCCTGCGGAACCGGATAGCCCGGCGGCCCCTCCGTTATAATAACCTGTGCTATTACACGGTTGGGTATATCAGCATTTATTGTTCCTGTAGGGCTGCAGCCTTCCACATCACCTGAGGCAGTGGGTGTAATATCAGGATCTTCTACGGTAAAGTTTTTAATAATGGTACGCCCGCAGGCATCTGTAACCGATATGGTGTAATTACCTTCAGGCACAGCATTGCCTACTCCACCATAGTTTGCAGTACCTGTAAATGTGGGATGAGATGCGCTGTATGCTGCAGGTACAAAACCAGCCGGCGCCGCGGTAAAGGTTACAGTATAGGGTGCCCTGAAAAAATCAGGTTCTATAGAAAAAATATTTTCTACACAATTAACAATGCTCTTTGTTACAGTTACATCAAATTTTTTATTGACCTGATTATTATTCCGGGTATAATTGCTGCCGCAGGCATCTGTCACTACAAGGTTATAGGTATAGGCCTGGCCGTTATAAAAAGGTATATTGGCATAAATAGTACCACCTGCGTTAGTACCCGATGCCACGGTTTGTGTAACCACGGTTGGCGTACCTCCGCCCGGAGGAAATACTGTAAATGTAAATGTTAGCGGGTACACAATCTGGCTTCCTGTGATTGTGCCATAAAAATGGCCGACAGAAATGGTATTACATGACGGGAGTTGGCCTTCAACAATGTCTATAGCATCTATAGCCACATGCCTTGGGGTTGTTCCTACAATAATAACCCTGTTTTGCACAACACCGCAATTACTTACTGCTTTAATGGTATAATTGCCTGCCGCCAGGTTGTTAAACACGTTTGATGCCTGCGCCACACCCACAAAGGGGCTTACTATCTGATAAGATACAATGGTGCCCGAACTTACACTCGCCGTAATTTTCCCGTCATTGCCACACTGTGCATTTGTAACTACAAGTTGATAATCAATTGGTGCCCTGTTGTCTGCAATGGTTACATATCCTACCTGTGTATTAGACAGTGCACCTACAGACTGCGTGGCTACAACTTTATAATTACCGGCCGGCCGGTTGAGTACTGGCCCTGCATTTACAGTAGCAACATCATCAACCTCATTAGGAAGAAGGTAAACTTCATACACCATTGTAGCTGTGGGATCAATTCCGGCAACAGAGATTGTTATGGAGCCGTTGCCATTACAGGTTTCAGGTGTGCTGCCAAGCGTAAGGGTAAAGTTTGGCTGTCCAAAAGAGGCTAGTGAACATAACAGCATTGCCATAAGCAATATAGCCTTTGGTAGGTGTAAAATCTTAATCATTGCGCTTTTTGTTGATAAAGATATAAGATATTGTTAAATTTAAGCAATGAGATTACTAAAATTAACTATATAGAACATTCGGCAGCACAAATACCCTACCTTATAACGACATTTAAGGCAAAAGCTCTACCTCAGCATTAGGATTAAAAAGATAAATTTTACCTGTACCTACTTCCACACACTCAAATCGTTTAAGGCGCTGGGCACCTTTTTGGAAAATTTTGCCATTGTGTATCCTGAAATGTGCGCCTAAGGGAACTTCAAAAATATAATTCTTATCACTGCGCTCATCAAATTGTTTTAATGCAAGGGCGAGGGATGTATCGGTATCACTGCTTGCCTTTGGATTCCTGAAGTGCCTCGCAAGAAGCGGAAGGAGCTGGCCCGGAAATATCTCAGGCCTTATAAAAGGCACCATCAGTTTCTGGAAAATAAGCTTCCACTCATCACCATGCGGCTTAATGTTCCGCCCATATTTTTCAAAAGCGGCAAGATGTGCTATTTCGTGTATCAGCGTTATAAGGAAACGGTATTTGTTAAGGCTGGCATTTACAGTAATCTGGTGGTAACCCTGCGTCGTCCGCCGGTAATCTCCATGGCGTGTAACGCGGTCATTTACAATCTTTAAATGCACGCCATACATCTTTATCAGTTCAAAAACCGTATCAACAGCATGCTCGGGCAAATAAGGTGCAATAATATGCTTCACGGGTTACGGTGTAGTTGATGATACCTGCAGTACCTTGCCGTTATAAAACTTATTACCCGTAAGGGCGAAGTTAAAAATGTATTCGGCCATTTCTGAAGCTGACAGCGGTGCCTCATACCCCGGGAAAGCCTCACGGAGCATTTCGGTATTAACCGACCCTAAAGCCAGAACGTTAAATGATATGCCCTGTTCTTTATATTCTTCTGCCAGCAGTTCTGATAGTGTAATAACGGCACCCTTACTGGAACTATAGGCCGATAAGCCCGCAAATTTTACAGTACCCTGCACACCGCCCATACTGCTTATGGTTACAACATGGCTGCCTTTGCCCATGTAAGGCAGTGCAAGCCTGTTTAGAGCCGCCACGCCAAATACATTTACTTTATATATTCGCTCAAATTCTTCAGCAGTTATTTGTGTAAATGGCTTATGTAGTAATGCTCCTGCATTATGTATAACAATATCTGCATGCTTCCAAGTATGTTCAAGAAAATCCTGCACCTGTGCAAAACTGCTTTCGTCTGAAAGGTCAACGCTAAGGCATGTTATATTAGCATTTTCAATCAGCGCCTGTGGTATTTTTCTCGACAGCGCAAGCACATTATGCCCGGCCGCGGCAAATTGCAATGCCAGCTCATAGCCTATGCCCCTGCTCGTGCCGGTAATTATTATATTCTTCATTATTTCTTTAGTACAATCTCTTTGGTTTTAGCATTCACCATTTTTTCTGTTACCGGAATTATCTTCTGTACAAAAGCAGCCATGTGCTTCATATCAATATTGCTGAAATCATCATTCGGCTGATGGTACAGCTTGTACGTTTCCATATTGGTGGTGCTTATGGTATGGGCCGGAATGTTCAGCTCCAGGAAGAAAGGGTAGTTATCCGATCGTTTAAAAAGCTGGTACCGCACCTCAAAATCAGTATAGCCTATCATTTTTCTGCCGGCATACTCATTTAGCTTTTCAGCTATATAGCTGCGGTTGTATCCTGTAATATAGGCATCAATGTCCATCCCCAGTGGTGAGCCTATCATCTCGAAATTAAGCATGGTATATACCGGTGTGCCCTGTGCCTTGATTTTTGCTGCCAGATGTGCACTTCCCAATAAACCTACTTCTTCAGCAGAAAAAAAGCAAAACAAAATACTGCGCTTGTTCGATTTGTTTTTAGCGTAATAATTAACCAGTTCTGTAAGAAGGGTAGAACCGGCCGCATTATCGTTAGCACCGTTATAAATGCTGTCGCCCATAACCGCTTTGCCGTTGCCCACATGGTCATAGTGGGCTCCAAAAATCACAAATTCTTTTTTCAGTACCGGGTCATTTCCTTCAAGATAGCCAACTATATTGTAGGCAGGTTTGTCATAATTTGAAAGTGTATCCCTATAGGTTGCAAAGTAAGGCTTTACGCTGTTCTTGCGGAAGATTTCCTCCAGGTAAAGTGCAGCCTTTTCAATGCCTTCCGTACCTACCTTTCTTCCCTGTAGCGCGTCAGACGACAAAAACTTTAGCGTTTCCGCCATAGTGGCCTCGTTAAATGTATAAGGTTTAGATGCCGCTTTTTTTTGTGCTGATGCCGTAATTGCCAGGGCTGCGATACATAACAGGGAAAGGATTTTTTTCATGATGATTGGTTTATGCATGCTAAAATACATAAAAATAATCAACCTGATTAGAAGGTAATATTGCCGGCAAGCTCCCTTAGCGTAGTTTCTGATACTTTGGCATTATATTGCGCGGTATTGTTCCTGGCCATTGCGTTTACATAATTAAGCTGCGCCGTACGCACCTCCAGCTGGGTTATGGTGCCAATGCGGTATTTTTCCATGGTAATGTCAAGGTTTTGCTTTGCAATTTCCTCATTGCGCTTTTCCAGCTGCACAAGCTCCAGGTTGGTAAGATAGGTTTGATATGCCGCTATCAACTGCGAGTTTACAGCCTGCGTTTGCTGCTGTATCTGCACATCAGTGCTTTCTATTTGAATTTTAGCTATCTTTTCGTTGCGCCTTTGCAAGAAACCATTGAAGATATTGATAGATGCCGATACCCCATAATTAAACCCACGGCCTGAGTTCTGCCTGGCAAATCCAAGACTGTTTTCTGACTCTGTAAATATATAACCTGCACTTAAGCCTATCTGCGGATAACGATTTGCCTTTACCTGCTTCAGGTTCAGCTCGGCCACCCGCTTATTTATAAGGGCCATCTGTATCTGCGGGTTTTGTTGCCCTGCCAGCCCCATCAGATCCACCAGCTTCAGTTTATCATCAATCACCAGCGAATCTACCACCACAAACTGTTCCGTCAGGCTACGCGCCATCAGCTCGTTCAGGTAAGTTTTAGTATTTTCATACTGCTCTTTCTGCCGAAGGTAGTTTGTACGGTCAGTGTTCAGGTCTACCTGTGCATTAAGCACTTCAAGCTTCGCGGCCTTGCCTATGGTAAAACGGTTCTGTGCCAGGGTTACACGCTGGTTAGAGAGCACTATGGCAGTATCAAGCGCTTTTAGCATTTGCTGTTGCTGCACCAGGTCATAATAGGTGGTCATAACATCACTTACAGTAGTAAGAATAGTGAATTTCAGCTCTGTCTGCCCCAGTTTCTCCAGCTCCTGAAGCTGGTCGTACCGTGCAAACATCCGGAACCCGTCAAAAACTGTCCAGCCGAGGTTAACGCCATAGTTCATGTTGTTGTTGCGGGCGTTGTCCAGCGTTTGCTCCGTACCGTCTGAACGCACCTGTGTAGAATTTTGTACAGCGTTGTTTTGCGAAAAATCACCGGTAAGCCGCGGTATAAAACCCGCATTGGCCCAACTCACGTTCTGCTCGTCTATCCTCAGGTCATTTGATGCCAGCCTTATGTTATAATTATTTTCCAGCGCAATGGCTACGGCCCTGTCAACCGTAAGCAATGGCTTTGGGGCAATTGTATCCTGTGCATGCAAGGCAAAAGCAAACAGTACGGTAAATAAACTTATAATTATTCTCATCTTAATCTTCAATGTTGTCAAACTCCGGCCGGTGCTTTTTAGGCCTCGACCACATATAGTAAATACCAGGGATAACAAACAGCGTAAGTACCAGCGAGAAAACTGTACCACCCACAATTACAACCCCCATGCCTATACGGCTGGTTGATGCCGCACCAAGCGATAATGCAATTGGCAACGCACCCAGTGCAATGGCTGTCTCTTATTACACATCTGACGCTGCCGACGAAATGCAGTGTGTAGATCTCGGTGG
>JAEWKB010000297.1 GCA_023386255.1 Bacteroidota bacterium | reverse complement strand
GGGCATACAGGCATTGATGAGCGGTGATCTTTTTACGAAAGACTATTCGCCTAAAAATGTGGATAGGTCGTTGTTTCATCCGGGGGAGTAGTCTACAGGCACGAGCGGCGCTCGAAAGAGCAGGAGCATTATATTGTTTACCATTTTATTGATTTCAACAGCAATGAGACTAGTTTTATTCTTTTTTTATATATCGTTAAGTACATTTTCACAAAATATAAATGATGATCTAAGAGAAATTATTAAGTCAACAATAGTTGAGAAAGCAAATAATTATTATAATTTTTATCAAGAAGAAAAATCTAAAGTAAAGAACACGAATAATTGGAAAATATATATTGCATCCTTTAAAAATAGAATTGAAAACACTTATATTATTGATGAAGATGGAAATCCCAAATATTTAGATGTACAGAGTAAAATAAACTTCAAGTATCTAAATATATATGAGAAAAGAAACAGAAAAATACTGAGGAAGGGGATAGAGGCTTGGAAAGTGCTCTATAAGCTTAAGGGTAGTTTACTAACAGTTACAATTATAGATTTTACCATAAGATATAGGGATGGTATATATCATTTCATAAATAAAGGAGGAATTGAAGCCAAATATGAATATTCCTGTGAGGAAAATAAATGGGTAAAAATAAGCTACAATTAATTTATAAAAAAACGCCTTGCTGACATGGGGGTCCTCTGTGTTGGATTCATATTTAACAATTAACCTTTTCATTAAAACAATAAAAGCCGCACTTCGACAGGCTCAGTGTGACTTAATTTTAGGGACTGATCAGATAAGTATAGTATAGCTGTTAACTTAATAACAAAATAAAAGGGCTGAATTACAGCCCTTTTTTTCTATCCTCCTATAAACTCATCGCCACCATCCTGGTTTTGGCGCTGGCGCTGCTGTTCTTTCTGCCTGTCGGCTTTGGTCATGTTAAAGCGGTAGGTTAGAGATAAAGTGATTTGCCTGCGCCTCCACTGCATTTCGCTGTACGATTCTACCTGGTAGGGTATATAGGTCTCATTCTTCATCTTCCTTGAGTTGAAAATGTCCTGTACGTTTAGCGCAATGGTTGCTTTGTCTTTCAAGAAGTCCTTGCTTATGGCAGTATTGGCTGCTGCTACCGCACGGCGCTTGCCCTGTGGTGTGTTTTGAGGTGCATCAAAATTACCGTTAAGCTGCCAGTCTATATTCCACGGCAGTGTGATTTTAGAGTTGGCACGAACGGTCCATGCATAGGCAGTACGGTCAAAATTCTGGTAGCTGTCAAAAACCTCACCGGTATCAGGATCGGTAAACTGGAAGAAATAATCGCCTTGCGTTTCGTTCCTGAAGAAGTTAAGGTTACCGTTTATCCTCCACCACTTGAAAGGATTGTAGTTTACGTTGAGCTCAAGCCCAAAGCGGTACTCCTTTGCCAGGTTAACAGGTGTGGTAAGGGTTATAGGTGTTCCTTCCGGCGTTTCGCCCTGTATCTGTCTTACAAACTGGAAACTGTCATCGGTAATGTTGAGGTAAGCAGATGTGTTTAGTGTCAGCTTGCCAAAACGCTTATAATAACCCAGGTCGAACGCGTTGGTCATCGAAGGGTCAAGGTCAGGATTACCGCGGAACACGTTTATGTTACTTTCCAGCCCGGAGAACGGGTTAAGGAACCTGCCCCTTGGCCTGTTGATACGGCGGCTGTAGCTAAGGCTCACGTTGCTGTTTTCTGAAAACTCGTAGGTAAGAAATGCGCTTGGGAAAAAGTTGTTGTATCTCTTATTGTTGAAGTCGCCTGTGTTTAGCAGGTTCACATCAATGTTAGAATCTTCCCAGCGAAGCCCCAAAAGGTATGAAAACTTGTTTATTTTAGAACCATATTGGGCGTATAGGGCATTAACCTTCTCCTTATACTGCAGGTAGTTGGAGTAGTTTTCATTGTTTACCCATGTATTTGTTACAGGGTCGAGCCTTTCAGCACGTGCATCATTTTCAAGAGTAGAGAAGCTGCCGCGGTAGCCTGCCTCAAAGCGGCTTTTCTCGCCTAAAGGAAGCACGTAATCAGCCTGTAAAAGTGTACGGTCTTCTACATCATCATTTATGGTACGCTCAAATGTATCTGCTGCTGATGATATTCCTGCAATACTAGTATTATTAATAACGGCACGCTCATCATCCATATTTTTTGATACCGATGCATCCACCCTTAGCTCATGCCCATCATTATTAAATTTTTGTGTAACGCTCGATGAGAACTGCACGTTGTTATCCGCTGTCCTCATCGTTATAGCGCCATAACTTGTTAAGGAAAACCCTGTCGGCATTATAGTTCTCGTAATAGGTATCGGTAACATTCCCGCCGGTATTCCTCCTGAAGTTAACCGAGTTGGTCCAGGTAAGGCTCTTAGTAAGGAACCACTCCATGCCAAAGCTGGCGTTGTAGCCCTTGCGGAGGCGCTCATTCTCACGGGTTTCATCAGTATAGCTGCTGGTTTCATTGGTTACCCTGTCAAGATAACGGCTGTTGGTAAAAGATTCTCCGGGATTTTGGCGATAGTTGTAGCCAATATTGCTGAAAAGGTTAAAGTTGGTACTACGCAGGTTTAGGTTTGCCATAAAGCCATGATTATCCGGTGTACCGGTATTGGCGGTTACAGAACCGTTAAAACCGTCAGCCTTGCCTTTTTTAAGGATGATGTTTACAATACCGCCTCCGCCTTCAGCGTCATAACGTGCCGATGGATTAGTAATAACCTCTACTTTGTCTACAGAGTCTGCAGGCAGCAGGCGCAGCACTTCGGCCACATTACTTCCCGCAAGGGTAGAGGGGCGGCCATCAATTAAAATTGTAACACTCTGGTTGCCCCTAAGCGCCACATTACCTTCAGAGTCAACCGACAGTGACGGTACATTGTCCAGCACATCGCTCACGGTACCGCCTTTAACCATCATATCATTGCCAATACTGTAAACGCGCTTATCAAGCTTAATATCAACTGTGGTACGTTCAGCTGTTATAGCAACCTCCTGTATTAATGTAGCATCCGGAGCCAGGGCAATAACGCCCAGATTGGTGCTGGTGCTTATTTCCCTGTTGCTTATAGTCTGGGGTTTGAACGATATAAAATCAAATTTAATATTGTACGTTCCGGGTGGTACCTCTATGCTGTATTCTCCGTTTACATCAGTAAGGCCGCCGCCGGCAATAGTATTAGTAGGGGTTAGTATAGTAACGTTGGCAAATTCCAGCGGTTGTTTTGTATCCTGCTCAATTACTTTTCCGGTAATTTTTACCTTTCCCTGGGCAAAGGCAAATGAGGAAATAAGCAGTAGTAATACTACAACAGCAGATTGAAAATTTTTCATGAAATAAAAAGGTTGTTTATACAATTATTGTTAGACGCATAAAACGTCAAAATGTTTAATGAAGCGTTGTTAAAGATTTGTTAATTCACAGGATCTCGTTAATTCGCTCAGCAGGCCTGGCTATTACCCCCTTATTGTTATTAATTACAATCGGCCGCTCTATCAGCTGCGGATGCTCAAGCATGGCATCAATTACATCTTTGTCAGTCAGGTTTTTACCTTTGTAATTTTCAATCCATACCGTTTCTTTTTGCCGTACCAGCTCCATTGGCCTGATGCCTAAAATAGTTATGATGTTAACAAGCTCTTCTTTGGTCAAATTATTGTCCAGATACTTTACAACTGTGAAGGGTTTTTCCTGAAGTTCCAGTAATTGCAAGCCTTCGCGTGATTTACTGCAACGGGGGTTGTGGTAGATGGTGATCATTGCATTCTTTTTGCAAAGAAAGCCATAATAATTTAAAATTTGGAGTAACTTAGTCGTAATAAAAGTTTAATTAACACGGCAACTTCAATGTTTTTAGCACAGTCACTCAAACCCGATAATAAGTTCTGGAAGTATATAGTTGGATTTATAATAGTTATTTTGGGCATGTTCCTTGGGCAGTTGCCTTTGGGTATTGCTGTAGCTGTAAAAAGCATGACAGGAGGAGGGAGAATACCCGAAACAGAAGAAGAAATGCTACGCTACCTTGACCTTAACCTGGGGCTGTTCCTGCTGCTTCTTTCTTTTGCAGTAGCGTTACTGGCGTTATTTATTGTTGTTAAGACAATTCATAATCAAAAGTTTAAAGAGATTGTAACCAGCCGTGCAAAGGTCGATTGGGGCAGGTTTTTCTTTGCTTTCGTGTTATGGGGTACCTTCTCGGCAGCTACAACTGTATTGTTTTATTTTATTGACCCTGAAAGTTTTATACTTCAGTTCAACCTGGTGCCATTCCTCATTCTGGCAATCATCGCCATAGTGATGATACCCATCCAGACATCGCTGGAAGAATTGCTTTTCCGTGGTTACCTCATGCAGGGCTTTGCAGGGCTTGCAAGAAACCGTTGGGTGCCTTTGCTTGTTACTTCAATTAGTTTCGGGGCACTGCACCTTGCCAATCCTGAAGTTGGAAAGATGGGGTATATAGTTTCTGTATATTATATTGGCACAGGTCTATTTTTAGGCATACTTACACTTATGGATGAAGGCACAGAGCTGGCACTTGGTTTTCACGCTGCGAATAATTTAATTGCTGCCTTACTTGTTACTGCTGATTATTCAGCATTGCAGACATATTCTGTTTTTAAGGATATTTCTGAACCCTCTGCAAGTTGGGATATTTTTATACCGCTACTGGTTATATACCCGCTAATTTTGCTTATCTTCAGTAAAAAATATGGCTGGCACTCCTGGAAAGAAAAGCTGACAGGCAGGGTAGAGCCGCTACCTGATGTTACCGTTAACCAAACACTTACCGGCAATGAATAATCCTGATTACCACTTTGTGCACCCCAATTTTAAGCTCAATGGCTTTCATCTTACAGAAGATGACCTGCTGCGCATAGCGTATACTTTTATAAAAGAAGGTGAGCCTTTTGAGAGGGCAGTAGGTGATTTCCTTATGTACTGGTTTGATAAAGAGCCGTATATTGATATGCATACATCAGGTACTACGGGAGCGCCAAAACCCATCAGGATAAGTAAGCAGGCTATGGTAAATTCGGCGCTGGCTACCGGAACGTTTTTTGACCTCCAGGCTGGTATTAAAGTTTTACACTGCCTGCCAACACAATACGTGGCAGGTAAGATGATGCTTGTAAGGGCATTTATACTGGGGTGGGATATGGACTTGGTGGCGCCGTCTTCAAATCCGCTGGACAGGAACGATACACAATATGATTTTGCTGCCATGGTGCCGCTACAGGCACAGCATTCTATTGATAAGCTAGGGCAGGTAAAGAAACTGATATTAGGTGGTGCAAAGGTGAGCAGCGCCCTCTCTGCAAAGCTGCAGCAGGTGCCTACTGAAATATATGAAACCTATGGAATGACAGAGACTATTACCCATATTGCGGCAAAACGGGTAGGGGAGGAAGCATTTACTGTTTTGCCTAATGTTACTATTAGTGAAGATGAGCGCCACTGCCTAGTTATTGATGCTTATGCTATTTGTGATGAGCCTGTGGTGACTAACGATGTAGTACAGATTGTAGATGATAAGCATTTCATCTGGCTTGGAAGGCATGACAATGTGATAAACAGCGGAGGCGTGAAGCTTTTTCCTGAGCAGATAGAGGAGAAGTTATCAGGCAAGATTGACCGCCGTTATTTTGTAAAGGGCATACCCGATGAAGAACTTGGCGAAAAGCTTGTTTTGTTTGTTGAAGGGGAACCCTACGATATTGATAATGCAATATTTGGAAAGCTGGGCAAATTTGAAAAGCCCAAACAAATACAGTTTATTGATAAGTTTACTGAAACCGAATCAGGTAAAGTGATACGCGATAAAAGCGCAGCAACAGCCTAAAGTGTTTCCGTCATAATATAAAATTTAGTACGGGGTACCTGCACTGCCGAAAGGTTATCAATATTTACAGTTGCTTTCTGCCAGTTGTTTGTTGCATTTAACCTCACTGTATTATTTCCGGCCGCTACTTCAACTGGCATTTTAAAGTCAGCTACATCCGTTTTCCAGCGGTATTCAAAAGTATTTCCGTTCATTCTTAGTTGCAGCACCGGCACAGCTTTATAACGCAGGTATTGGTTAAAAATTGACGTAAGGTTAAGGCCGCTTTCTTTATTAAAGAAACTTACAACTGTTTCAGTATCAATAACCTGTTTTTTATAGGTTTCGCAATATTTCAGAATCATAGCCCACCACTTTTCATCATTGTTTATTACATGCCTTAATGTATTAAGCATAAGGGCACCTTTGTAATACATATCCTGTGAGCCTTCTTTATTTACCCCAAAAACTCCTATTACAGGTTTAGCGTTCATAACACTGGCACGCTGGCCGGTAATGTATTGCATTGCTTTATCATAGCCGTAGCGGCACTCTACATACACGGTTTCAGAGTAGGTGGTAAAGCCTTCATGAATCCACATATCAGCAATATCTTTAGATGTTATGCTGTTGCCAAACCACTCGTGGCCGCTTTCGTGTATGGTAATATAGTCAAACAGCATGCCTATTTCCGTCCCGGTCATGTCATAGCCCATGTAACCTTTTTTGAAGTTATTGCCGTAAGCCACAGCACTTTGGTGCTCCATGCCCAGATATGGGGTTTCAACTAATTTATAGCTATCTTCATAAAAAGGGTATTTACCAAACTTCGATTCAAAGCAATCCAGCATTGGCTTTACTTCTTCAAAATGCTTGCGTGCTTTGGCTTCGTTGTAGCGCAGCACATAATAGTCTATGTCCAGCCCGTTATGGTTGTCGTGTATGTGGGCGTAATCAGCCACATTCAGCGTAATTGTATAATTGTTTATAGGGTTTTTTACTTCCCAGTCCCAACGGGTGTAGCCATCTTTAAGTTTTTCGCTGCCGGTCATCCGCCCGTTCGACACGTTCATTAATCCATTTGGTACAGCCACTTTTATTGATGCGCCGCGTTCTGGCTCATCAGTCTGGTGGTCTTTTACGGGGTACCAAAGGCTTGCACCGGTGCCCTGTACCGCCACACCTATCCAGTGTTTGCCGTTATTGTCTTTTTTAAAAACAAATCCTCCGTCCCAAGGCGCATTTCGGGCTACTTTCGGCTTGCCTGAATAATAAAACCGAAGCTGCTGCTCTGTACCTTTTTTAATCGCTTCAGGAAAAGATATGAAAACAGCATCATTATCGCGCTTGTACGCCAGCTTCTTATTGTTCAGCACAATGCTGTCTACACTCATGTTCTCAAACAGGTCCAGCTGGATGCGTTTTGTATTTTCAACCACCTTAAAAGTAATGTCATTATATCCTGATATGAAGCGTTTCTCAGGGTCTAGCTTTATGTTCAGGTCATAGCGCTGCACGTCAAAACTGGTACGCTCCGGCCTCAAACCTCCCTGCAGGCTGTCTCTGCGGGTATATTGGGCGGACACATTATAAGTTCCGATAATACTTAAAGCGAAGAATAACACTACTTTTTTCATGCGGAATAGTTGTTTTTCAATAAGTGGTAAAATGTAAGAAAAAGTTACAACATCTTTAAACTTTTTGTGCTGTTACCACCACAAATTCCCGTTCAATAAGCTCGCCTGTTGTACCGGCAATGTGTTCTTTTTCTGTAACTTCATCTATAACTTTAAACCCTGATGCTTCCAAAATATGCCTTACTTCAGTTTCATCGTACATGGTAAAGCCATATTTTGCAAAAGGTATCTTCTGCATGACACGTTTAGGTATGAAACCGATAGAAAATATACCTCCGGAATTAATTACACGTGCAATTTCTTTGGCATAAGCCTGTGCGTCTTCCCAAAAATAAATTGTATTTACAGTATAAGCTTTAGAAAAAGCACCGTATTCAAAAGGCAATGTTTTTCCATCTGTCAGGTGAAATGAGGTATTGGCAAATTCTTTATACCTTATTACAGCTTCAGCCACCATAGTTGCTGAGATATCTACTCCGCAATAAGTAAGATTAGCTACGCTATTTAACAGTTCTTCAACATGTGCTGCATTACCCGGGCCAATCTCTACTATTTTATCTCCTGACCGAATGTTGAGTGAGGCAATTGTTTTGTCAATAATATTTGCGTTAGACACGTTCATCAGTTCGGCCACCTTCAGGCCTTCATCGCCTTCCGGGCACCGCAATTGTGCAGCCAGCTGTTGCAGTTCGTTTTCACTCAGCTTACTTGCCATACAAGAAACTAAATATCACATCCATCCGCAACTGCCATGATTTTTCACTGTGCTCAGCACCTTCAAATTTGCGTGTAACCCAATTCTTGCCTTTCTTATAACCCTTAGAGGCCATAATGGCATCAACTTTTTTCTGATGTACCTCGTAATACTGATCCAGTGTTTCGGTACCATAATCAAAATAAATGCGGTGGTTTGCAGGCGATGGTAGTTTTGCAGCCATGTACTTTCGTACGGCTTCCGAAGGGCCCATGAAAGTATTATCGAACAACAATGGCCAGTGTGTTGATACACAGGCAGCCTGCCCGAATACTTCAGGATATTCGCAGATTGCATACAGAGAGATCAGGCCTCCCATCGAGCTTCCGCAAATAGAAGTATTTTTAGCATCAGTTAGCGTTCTAAAGTTCTCATCAACATAAGGTTTAAGTTCCGATGTAAGGAACTTAAGATATTCATCTCCCAGCAGTTCTTCGTCCAAAGGCCCTGTTTGCTGCTTAGATTTAGCAATGTTATCCAGGTCCTCTTTGGTAAAGTATTTAGCTGCTTTCTCAGGGAAGTATTCGGCATATCGCTTATCAGTGCACCATGATGTTACTATGATAAAAGGCTTTACTTTGCCCTCGTTTATCATTTTTTCAGCTGTGGCATCCGCTTCCCAGGCAGTGCCAAAGCTTGAAGTTACAGGATCAAAAACGTTCTGCCCGTCGTGCATGTATAGTACGGGGAATTTTTTATCCTCACTTTCAAAATATTGTTGCGGCAGCCATATCTCTACATTGCGTGACGTAACAAATTTCGATTCAAAATTATCAATCTTCCTCAGTTTCCAGCCACCCTGCGCATTGGCGGCAGATGTAATGCCTAAAATTATGGCCAGCAGTAATAATTTAATTATCCTCATTAATTCTTTATAATTTTATATGTCTTATGTCTTCCCTCTGAGTGTACCCTTATAAAATACATTCCCGCACTGTAGGCTGAAATATCCAGCGTTAATGAATTAGTATTATACTTTGCGTTATATAACTGCTGACCACTTACATTTAGTATTTCAACTGATGAAATATTATCATCTGAATATAAAGTAACCATATCTGTTGCCGGGTTAGGATATATTTTAAGACTACCAATTAGATTGTCCTCATTAGCTAATATGGCTGTTTCAGTAAAGTTAATATCATCAACTTGTGCTTTATCGGCAATGCTCTTCCCTAAATGCTGAAGCGAGATTCTGATATCGCTGCCTACAAAAGGTGAGAGGTTAAATTGATAGGTGGTATAGTTATTTTCAGCTTGTGACGGAACAATCACATTTCCAATCACACTTCCATTTACCACAACACGGAATAATGATTCCTCATTATTAGTAGCATATGTTTGCTTTAGCTTAAAGTTCATGTACAAGCCAGACATGTTAGAAGCATTAACCTTCATGTTGATCTTGGTAATAAAGTTTTCATTTTTAGTCCATAGTTCGGTTGGGTTTGTGTTAAAAAGAATCCTTCCTCCGGTATTTTGTTCATCTACCCATATATCACTATTTATTCCGCCACCCATATTAATGTACCCATCTACATTTCCTGCCACCGAAATTGTTGTGTTTTCTGTGCCTTCAAGTAAAATCGCATCGTTCAGTCCGCCATTAAAGTTATAAGATGCATTATTGTTTGTAATCGAACTGTTATAGCCTTCTTTAACCGCAAAATCATCAAGGAAGAAGCCTGAGCCAGTACCAGTCGTAATTCGTGCCTGAAATGCATACTTGCCTGAAACTAAAGGTGTGAAAACAAATTTAATGGGCTTGTATTCCAAATCATTAAAGTTAGGATTTTGGGCAGACAATTTGGTTTCCATGTTAAATATGGCGTTTCCTCTGCCGGTTTCTACACGTACAAATGTTGAATTATTATATGCATATTCTTTTCTTCCCATAACGCTGAAGGAGTAGGATGTACCGGCAACCATATCAAATGTTGGCGTTATAATTTTCATGTCTCCCTTCGCAAACAGAAAATTATTATCAGTAGCACCGCCAACCATTGAATCTGGAGTTGTGGTGGTGTTAAGTACCGGGGCGTTATAGGATTTAACTCCCGTCCATATAAGCCTGTAAC
>JAEWKB010000243.1 GCA_023386255.1 Bacteroidota bacterium | reverse complement strand
GGTTTATGGCATAATTGAGATAGCCGTCGCGCTGGTGCTCTTTAAAAATACCTTCAAGTCCGTTATGGCTGGTATAGATGTGTTTTAACCCTCTTATAAATGTGGTAAGGTCAGTTCCGTTGAATGTCCGGTGTACAAAACCTTGCAGCGGCTCCAGGTGGTGTGTTTTGTGTGACATTACAAAATCATAAGGAGCATTGCCCATCAGGCTCATCATTTTATGGCAGTTGTTTATCACCATCTTCCTGTTTCCCCAGGCAATGGTAGCAGCAAGGAAACCTGCTATCTCTATATCTTCCTTTTGAGTAAACAGGTGCGGAATCTGGACAGGGTCACTCTCTATAAAATCGGGGTTATTGTACCGGTGCACCTTCTCATCAAGAAACTCCTTCATTTCGGCTCTGTCCATAGTCTTTCTTTTTGGCAAAATTACAATATAAACAGGAGATACAAAATGGCATTTGCAGGTAAAGAAAAACCCACAACAACTGCTGCGGGCTTATCGTATTAAAAATATAGAAGTATTATTTAACAATTAATTTTTTAGTAACTGGTTCACCTCCTGAAGTTACAGTTATAAAGTACATACCGCTGTTCAGCGCAGCTATGTCTATGGCTTGTTCGGTTCCTTCTGCTTTTGCTTTTAGAACAGTTTTACCAAGTACATCATTTATAAGAACATCAGCTGAGTCCATATTTGCTAATTGGACTGTTACCGTACCCGAAGCAGGGTTAGGATACATGCTGAACCCTCTTAAAACTTTCTCTGTGATACCGGCTGCGGCCTGTACTGTTGTAAATACTTCATTAGTCATAACCGGCTGGTTAAAGTCAAAGTATATTGCCGCCTGGTTTTGCATAGTATCCCCAAGCGCAATACCTGATTTAGGCTTAATCCTGTAGGTTACAAAGCCGTGGCTTAAAGGCTCGTTTTGCTGTGCTCCCGGCAGGTTTATATCATCAAATATAAATTCAACTTCATTGCCTTGTTTAACTACACGATACTCATGGCTTGCAGCCACAGGAATAAAGGTTGAAGCATTTAAATCAGCCTCAAGGGTATTTGCTATCCTTACGTTTAGGGCTTCAGCCGTTCCCATGTTCTGGAAACGGATGGTGTAAGTAAGGTAATCCTGCTGTGCCTGTTCAGGAGTAATAAATGCACCTTCGTGAACAGTAATATCATTAGGGTCATATGAATTTACTACTACCTGTTCAAGTGAGTAAATGTTATTAGCCTGGTTAACATCATTGGCTGTTGGTGTTATAAGGGCTGAATAGTTTAATACGGTTCCCGCATCTGTCACCGGAGGAATATCTATGAGCATAGATACATATATCATCTGTGACTGGAAAGGAAGCAGGTTGGTGTAGTTGAATGAGAGGCTATTGCCGGCAAGTGTCATTGCGGGGGTTGACCCTACATAAGTCATCAGGTTATTGTCAAAGCCAAGGGTTACCGTTCCTGTGGCTGGCTGGTTACCAAAATTTTGGTATATAATAGCATACTGCGCCACTACTCCAGGCCTTGCTACTGTAACAGGCACTATCATAACCGACACATCATTAACCGGTGTGGGCGTGGTTACGCAAAAATCTAAATTTTCTATATTGCCCGGCAAAGTGACTATGTGCGAACCCGGGGTAACATTTAGCGGAGCGGTAGACTCCATAATGCTTATTGTGTGCTGCCCTGCAGGAAGGTTGGTAAACTGGTATTGGCCACTGGCATTGGTAAAGGTTTGGTAGGAATTATTCCCTGACACGGCATACACGCTTATGTTTTCAGCAGAATAATCTCCGGCAGTACATCCGTTGCCGTCAAAGTCATACGTTACAGTACCGGAAAGTGTATTATTAGAGCAAAACTCAACTTGGAGGAATAATGTGGTGATAGTATAACACTGCGGATTGGTAACAGATTCTACACGAACCATTACCACGCTCTGCCCAGCAAAAGGATTGGTATAAGCCGTTGGATTGGTAATTGAGTTTTGGGCAAGCTCCGCATCAGTGCCATTCTCATAAAAAGAGACCTCAAAGCCTGCGGTGCCGTTTAGTACTTCAGTTATAACAGAAGTTAAATCAAAAGTGGAAAAACCGTCACCTTCATAATCACAGGCTATTAATGGCTGGGGCTGTGAAACAGGCGGTAACCCTATGTTAATATCAAAATCAATCTGACTACTGCACATTAAACTCGCATCTACCGCATAAACATATAACGTTGCGCTTGTGGTTATTACCGTACCGGCAGGGATAATTGTACCTGTACCGGCAGGGCCTGTATAATAATTGCCTATAGTAAGCACGGGTAGAATGTAGCCATCACAGCTAAAAACGTCATCTATAGGAGATATAATTATGGCGCTGTCTATTATAAGTTGAAAGGATGTCACATCAAAAGAGTCATCTATCATGCTCTGCACCCTCACATATATAGTTTCCATATTTAATCCTACATACACGGTAGGGTTTGCAATAGCATTAAAATTTGCTGAAGCATCGGCTTCGGAAGTGAAAAATGTCACAACATGGTTTTCGGGATCCTGGTTGCCAAGAACAGCAGGAATCTGCGTATTCAGGTTAAAGATTTCGTTGCTGCACTGTACCATATCAGGCACAGGATAGGCTGTTACCTGTCCAAAGCTTTTTACAGCAGCTAAAAGGAACAGCATGAAGAAAGGTAATTTTAATTTCATAGTCTGGTGGTTTAGATTGTACTGCTATAGAACAGGCTGGATGTTAAATTCCCTACCTGCTTTTATGAATGCGTTATTAAAGCATTAGCATTAACGCGCTGTTTATCAGGCTATATTTGATATACAAAAGTAAAACTATGGAAAATAACAATCATAAAGGAGAAACAGCCCTCATTACCGGAGGCACAAGCGGCATTGGACTTGAGCTGGCAAGATGCTTTGCTAAAGACGGTTACAATGTAATACTGGTGGCGCGCACCCAGGATGACCTGGAACTGGTAGCGCAGGAGCTAACTGCTACATTTGGCGTAAAGGCCTATGGTATTGCGGCCGACCTCATGCAGCCGGATGCCCCACAGAAGCTGTATGAAGAGATTAAAATGGAAGGCATACAAATAGATGTGCTGGTTAACGATGCCGGCCAGGGCGTGTGGGGCAAGTTTGTGGAAACAGACCTCCAGAAAGAGCTCGACATCATCCAGCTGAACATAAATGCTACTGTTATACTAACCAAGCTTTTCCTGAGGGATATGGTGGCTCGTAATTCAGGCAAAATACTTCAGTTGGCATCTACATCAAGTAAGGCCCCTACTCCCCTGCTATCGGTTTATGCCGGCACTAAAGCTTTTATTTACAATTTTACACAGGGGCTTATAAATGAGCTAAAGGATACTAATGTTACTATGACCGCCCTACTGCCCGGCCCTACCGAAACGGACTTTTTTAATAAAGCCGGGGCTGAACATACTGTGGTGTACCAGGAGACGGAACTGGCCGACGCTGCCGATGTGGCTAAAGATGGCTATGAGGCATTGCAAAAAGGCGAGAGTAAGATAGTTTCGGGTATGAAGAATAAGATGCAGACGGTTATGGGCAATTTGATGCCTGATGAAGCCCTTGCTGAAAACTACAGGAAGCAAATGAACCCAAGCGAAAAAGACTACTAGAAGTAATTGTTTTTGTGATGAAAAAGCCCCGCAATTGCAGGGCTTTTCTATTTTTTACCGCGCCATTGTTTGGTAAGCGCGGCATAGTCTATAGTAAAGGCCGGGTCCTGCTTTACAAGCCTCCTCTCTGCAAAAGCCTGCAGCAGGAAACCTTCTATGTAATAATCTTCAGGAACACTGGCGGGATTATAAGTTGTTTTAAGGTCCAGATCGAACAGTTTCCCTATCTTGCTGCTCCAGTAAGCTTTCCAGCCGCTTTTATGCTCTTTAATAAGATTAAAAGTAGTTTGCCCGGTTTGCCTGTATATTAGTTTTATAAGTATCTGCCCTTCTTTGCGTGTAAGCTTTTTAAGCTGGGATTCAAACTCATCTTCAAGATATTTCTCAACAATCTTGGCATATTTTTTTTTCTCTTTTTCTGTTTTAAGCTTTGCCATGTTCCTGTCCAGCATGGTAAGCCTTTCGGCAGCTATTTTGGCATACGGATATACTTTTAGCGTCCTCCTTTTTAAAATTGCAAGCTGCTTTTTAACTTCAGGCGAAATAGTGTCCTTAACATTCGAGATAACAAGCTCCTGCATCTCAATATCAAACGCTATGGAATCATTCTCGATGCCATTTCTTATGGTATCTGTAACAGGCTCCTGAGCCCTTGCACCATATGCGAGGAAAAACAGGAAAATAACGCAGAACCGCACTTTCATAAATCTGAAATTTGTGTCAAAATTATACAATTATACATAACTGTGATATGTTATTTATATTTTAGCGGAAAATTAAATTTATGTCTTCAAAAACTATTTTAAACGATAACTCTCTTACCTTTTTAGAAAAATATTTGAACAATCCTTCTCCTACAGGCTATGAATCTGAAGGCCAGAAGATATGGATGGACTACCTTAAGCCTTACGTTGATACCTTTATTACCGATACTTATGGTACAGCGGTTGGTGTTATAAACCCTGATGCTCCCTACAAAGTAGTGATAGAAGGCCACAGCGATGAGATCTCGTGGTATGTAAATTATATAACCGAAAATGGCCTCATCTATGTAATACGCAATGGCGGAAGTGACCATATGATCGCTCCAAGCAAGCGTGTCAATATCCATACCAAAAATGGTATTGTAAAAGGTGTGTTTGGTTGGCCTGCAATCCATACCCGAAACCGTGGTAAAGAGGAGCCTGCCAAAAT
>JAEWKB010000230.1 GCA_023386255.1 Bacteroidota bacterium | reverse complement strand
GTCGAAACGCATCAACCCGGACTTTTATGACCTTGTGGGGACGGAAGAGCTTGGGGTTATTATTTCCGCTGTAGAATCATCTCTTGTTGAGAACATTCACCGTAAGGTATGGTTTAATGATACCGCTGCCGCTACCATTGCCAATGGCGGTGTGTTTAAGAACGGTACCGACCTGGAATACTTCAACTCGTTCAACGGGCTGTTTAAACAGATCTATTCTGAAATTGGTGTAAATGATGCTAACCGTGTTGCTATTGACAAGAATACGCAGGCTACCTATGCCGCACAGGCGCTTGGCGAAGATGCCGCACTGGCCATTTTCGAGAAAATGGTTAACGCTGCCGATGAAAGGCTTGTAGCATCTGATGATGCATTTATCCTGGCTACCCGCAGCCTTGCCGATAATTACCGCGCTACATTGAGGAACAAGAACCTGGGTTCGGGCTTCCTTGAAGTGGTGGAAGAAGGCAGGCCGAAGCTGTATTTTGATGGTATTGAAATTAAAGTACGCTACGACTGGGACCGCTACATTAAAACCTACCAGGACAACGGCACCAAGTGGAATTTACCGCACAGGGCTGTACTTACTACAAAATCGAACATACCTGTTGGCACACTAAGCGAGGATGACCTTACCAAGCTTGATGTGTTTTATGACAGGACACAAAAGCTGAACATTATGGATGCCGCTTATACCATTGATGCCAAACACCTGGAAAAATACCTTACGGTAGCGGCTTATTAAATTGTAGATTTTAGATTTCAGATATTAGATTTCAGATCTTCACTTGGGAGTCGAACCGCCACCACGAGTGAAGCTCCTCTGCTCTACTGCATTTTACGTAAAAAATCAAGGAAAGGCTTCGGCACTGGGAGAAGGAAAGCGACCCGCGAGTGAGCGTTGCGCAGCAGCGAACGGCTCGGGTCGCGCGGCAGAAGCCTGACGTAGATTTTGAGTGAAATGCAGTGAGGATTGAATTTTTGTTTCTTTTGTTTCAAGACAAAAGAAAATAAGAGCTTTCATCTTAAAACAAAACAAAAATGCCAATAGATTGTACAGGACACCTTACAGCTGATATATTATTTGATTGTGCCAATGCCCCTGTGGGCGGAATTGAGCAAAATGTAGTGCTTATTAATAAAGATGATATTGATGTAGCCACCACCGTAACCGATCCTGCCAACAGGGTGCTGCTTACCAACTTGCAGCTAAAAGCCGGCAAAACAGGCTTCCTCCTTACCGGGGTTAAGCAGGCCAATGGCAAGGCGTGGGAACTGGTGAAGAAGGAAAACGCTCCCGATAAGTTTAAGCACGCATTCTCGGGTGTTATTTTCAGCCCGTCAGCAGCCATTAAAGCACAAGCCGATAACCTTTCAAAAGGCGCAAAATATGTAGTGGTTGTAGAGCAGGTTTGGAAAGGCGCCGACAGTGATGATGCCTTCGAGGTACTGGGCCTTACCTGCGGGCTGGAGCTTATGACAATGACCAACAACAGCAAAGAGAACGACAACATGATTATGTTCGAGCTATCTTCTGCCGAAGGCTTTGAAGAGCCAACCATGCCAAAAACATTGCTGGACGGTGATTATGCCGCAACCAAAACAGCCTTTGGCAATAAATTCAGCCAGGTAACTCCGTAACTATGGACTTTAGCGTAATGGATACCCATACCGTCGCTACCGGAAAAAGTAGCGACGGTACACGGTACCTGCAGCTCTTTCTGCAGGAATACACCAGGCTGTTTAATGAGCCCGTTAATCCGGGTTGCCATAAATGTTTGACTACGTACCTCAACAGGTATAAAAATCATTTTACAGATATGAGTAATACATGCAACTACAGGCTGCACGCACGCTACGAGAACATCCCGCTGGAGTTTGGCTCGCCCGTGCTGGTAAACAATTCTAACATAACCGACGAGTATGCAGAAAAGCTGCTGCTGCATAAAAACGGTGAACGCTATTTTGCAGTGCTTCCGCAGAAGAAAGAGCCTTTTACAACTGAAGTTTCAAAACTTAAACAGGCAGCTAAAAAGGCTAAGCAAGCTAAAAAGAAGAACACTCCTGCCAAAGCAAACCCTGATACTTCAGAAGAAAATCCTCAAGTATGAGGACGCTCCTGATAGACATTTGGAAACGCCTTACCCCATGGAACAAGGTAGCTGAAGTATATGCCAATGATACTGATAATGCTTATCCTGAACGGATGGACAGGCTGATAAATAACAGCGTTACGGCAAAATCGGCAGCTGCCATTATGGTACAGTTCCTTATCGGCAAAGGCTATGGTGAAGATATTGATAACATTATTGTCAATAAGAGCTCAGGTTTAAAGCTGTTGGATTTTGCTAATGACGTAGCAGACGACCTGGTGAAGCAGCGCGGCGTTTTTATACACATAAACTGGAACGCTTTATATAAGATTACAGACTTCAGTGTCCTGCCTTATGAGTGGTGCCGTGTCGGTAAACCGGACAGTACAGATTATGCCGGCAAAATAGCAGTTTGTAAAGACTGGATCAGGCCAAAAAGAAGCGACATCCAACTCATAGACATTTATAATCCACGCAAAAAAGTTATAGATGCCCAGGTGGAAAAAGCCGGAGGATGGGAGCAGTACAAAGGCCAAGTACTTTTCATCAACCTTGATGCAAAGCTGATTTATCCGCTATCCCGTATCGATTCTGTTGCCAATGATTGCGATAGTGAAGCACAGGCGGCGGTATATAAGAACAGGCTTCTCAGAAAGGGATTTTTTGGTAATACACTTGTGGTAACCCGTCCGTTAGGTGCAGGCAATGCCGAAGCAGGCAGTAAAGCGGCAATTGATGCCGATAACGAAAGGGAGAACTTTCAACAGGCGATAAAAGACAGCCTTGGTGCTGAAAATACGGGTGGCGTGCTATGCCTTGAGATGGATTTTGCGGGAGAAAAACTGGAGGATGCCATCCTTATAAAACAAATAGAGAGCAAAATTGATGATAAGCTTTTTGAGTACACCGAAACCAGTGTGAGGGAAAATATCCTGGTTGCTTTTAATAACCTCCCCAGTGGGCTTATTAAAACAAGCGACACATCTTTATTTGGCAACTCTGCCGAAGCTATAAGAGAAATGAAGCGCACGTTTTGGGAAAATACTACAAAAGAACGCATAATGCTGACAGGGCTGATAAACCAGCTGTTGTTAAAGTCGCAGGATCATGCAAACATACAAGTCGAACCTTTAAAACTATTGGAAGATGCAACGGTTGATAACACGGAGTGATATAGCCCGCTACAGGCAAATATCAAAAACCCCAAATGATGACAAGCTGAATGAAATGATACTGGATGCCCAGCTTCTGGACCTGCAGCCGCTGATAGGGGAACAATTATATAACCTGCTCCTTACAGAACCAGAAGTACATGCTGACCTGCTGGATGGAGGCATCTACCAACATGATGGTATCACCTATACAAATTACGGCTTAAAGATGGTGCTGGTGTATTTTACCTATGCCCGCTACATGATGTTTTCATCAGTTACAGATACACCTTATTCTGTTGTAGAAAAACTGAACAATGACAGCCGCCCGGTAGAAGCATCTTCTAAAAAAACGGTTTATAACCTCAATAAAGCTGCGGCTATGCAGGTTTGGGATAATGTCAAAAATTATTTAATCAGAACTGCCTATGATGATTTCGCTACCCGTAAAGCATCTGCTCCTGCTTCGGCAGGTTTAAGACTTACAAAAATTTAAGCATGTATATCATATCATCCGTAAGTGAAATGGTATTCCAGATCAACGGAATAAAATATTTAAAAAATTATATTTCAAGACCTTATGGTAATAAAATCGAAATATTTAATTGTTTTGAACGTGCGGATATTTTGATTCCACAAACGAGTTATCAGGATTTTAATGTTAACGGCGCTACGTTTTCAAATGTTGCGGATTTGCAGGCAGCACTGCTTAATATATTGTTTAATCGCAATTCGCTAAACGGCCTTACTT
>JAEWKB010000068.1 GCA_023386255.1 Bacteroidota bacterium | reverse complement strand
GTTGCCGATTTATCAACTCCAAGAACTTTATAATAATCAATAAATTCCATTGTCGCGATTATTTGAATGTGCTGCTAATATGCAATTTAAACAATTTTAGCGGAATGATTTTTATCACATGTCGGCTAACAATAGCAGGTGACCACCATCATTTTATAAAATTGTTCATAAAGGTACTTTTATGGCAGATCTTTAAACCGACAATCATGAAAAAAATTCTTTTCCCTACCGATTTTTCGAAAGTGTCACTGAATGCATTTTCATATGCCCTGCGCTTTGCAGCGAAAATTGATGCAGAGATAGTAACCCTGCACGTGTATGAACTTCCTCCGGCTACAGCCATAGAAAACTACGATTTCCTGCTGAACACTTATAAGATTACAGAATTATCTGAATTTGAAAATTATAGAAGCGAAGTACCTAAACTGCGGAAAATTGCTAAAAAAGTAGGTATGGAACACATACAAATGTGCCATGTGCTGCAGCAGGGTGACGCAGAAACAGAAATCTTGAAGGCCCTAAAAAACGAAAAACCCGATTACATTATAATGGGTACAAAGGGAGCATCTGGGATTAAAGAAGTGTTTTTGGGCACACTTGCTGAAAGGATCATCAATCAAAGTACTGTACCTGTCCTGGCTATTCCTGAAAGTGCAAAATATAAAGGGATACAGAAAATACTGTTTCTTGCCGAACTTGAAAAGCTCAATATTGATAAGTTCTCAAAAATTTGCCTTTTGGCAGATACATTCGGTGCAAGTATAGAAGTTTTACAGGTAAAACCTTTTAAAGAAGATAATGAAGTAACCGTACTGGCACAGTGGAAAGAACGCTTTAAAAATAAAGTACATTTTACCATCATACATTCAAACGCTACCGAAGACATGATAATGGATTACATAGAGTTGTATCATATTGATGTTTCAGCTACAATAGTACACCATAAAGACCTTTGGCAGCGGCTGTTCCTGTTCAGCCTGTCCCGAAACCTGGCTTACCACACCACTATACCTTTGCTGGCAATTCCATCATAATATGCTTTACATTATTGTACTAACAATAATTGCGGGTGCATTACTTAAAATAAGCATTGAGAATAAACGGCGTATTTTTAAGGAGCGGGTTAAAGATGTACTAAAATCAAATTTTCACGCCCCGCAGTATATAACTCATGAAATAGTGACAGGCCTGCCCCAGCCTGTAGCAAATTATCTTGCTACAGTATTGCCGCAAAATTGTCCGGTAATAAAAACAGTAAGGCTAAGGCATGACGGGTACTTCAGGACAGGACTGGAAAAAGAGTGGATAACCATTAAGGGCGAACAATACATTTCAGGCATCAGCCCGGGCTTTGTATGGAAGGGCAAAACACAAATGTTTACCGCTATTGATTCGTACAGCAACGGAGGGGGCAACCTGTCGGTATGGCTGCTATCCGCTTTAAGGATTGCAGATAAGAAAGGCAAAGACATAGATAATGCAGAAATTATCAGGTGGATTGCAGAAAGTGCGCTTGTGCCTACTAATTTATTACCTTCAGACAGTTTGAAGTGGGAGGCGCTGAATGCGGTAACGGCAAAGCTGCAGTACACTTTTAAAGATAAAGAATATTGTTTAGTGGTACGTTTTAATACTTATCATGAAATTGAGTCGGTTGAGACAACCCGGCCGTTCAATGATAAAAGCCTGCAAAAATGGAAAGGCAGGTTCCGCAGTTATAAAAATATTGAAGGGTACAGGGTACCAACAGAACTGGAGGCCATATGGATAATTGATGGAGAAGAAAAACCCTATGCCATGTTCAGTATAACCGATATTAATTTTAACTGCCCTTACCCTTTTTAAATTAATTTCAACAAAAAAGCAGCCTAAGCCTGCTTTTTACTCTTTTACTTTTTTAAACTTTTCATTCTTCAGCCCGTCCAGTACTTTTTTCAGGTTTTCTTCTTTTTCAAGATAATCTGCGATATAATGGTTCATGCGCGAGATATTTTCATCGGTCAGGTCTATCCCGTTAAACCGGGAGCCGCGTTCCAGTTTCTCGCAAAGCTGTTCCAGCATGCTTTCTGCCCTGATGATTTCCATCTCATACAGAAGCCTGTTCTTAGTACCTGTTTCACCAACATGGCTTGTTGCTTCTTCAATTTCCTTTTCTGCCTTGTCAAGGTATTTATAAGAGTGGCTAAGGAAATCATCCCACTTTGCTGCTGCTTCCCTGCGTATAATATCTTCAGCTACAAAGCCTTCTTCATCCTGCGTCCGTACCACATCATACTCCTCATCTTTATCCTGTTGGCACTGCTGCGCGGCCAGGGCCATCATTAAACTGTATATCAATACTTTCATCTTAATGATCATTAAGCCTTTTAAGGCTGTTACTATTAATAAGGCTTATGTTCCTGCCTGTCAATTTTATGTATCCTTCCTTTTGTAGCTCAGAGAGCAGCCGTATACAGCTTTCAGTTGCCGTACCTATTATACCGGCCAGCTCTTCACGGGAAAGCTTCAGGTTCAGGCTGCCATCCTGGTCGGTGCCAAAAGTGTCATGCAGATATAGCAGCGTACCGGCAAGCCTTTGCTTTACGGTTTTTTGCGCCATGTCAACCAGGTGGCTGTTAGCTTCCTTAAGGTCGGTACAGATAGCCTTCATCATTTTCATAGAGAACTGGTTGTTGCGGTTAAAAAACTCCAGCACCCTCTCTTTAGGTATAAAGCACACGTTCATATCATTTATTGCCACTGCACTAAGCCCGGCAGGCTCTTCAGAGATCATGGACCGCTGCCCCAGGAGCTC
>JAEWKB010000002.1 GCA_023386255.1 Bacteroidota bacterium | reverse complement strand
CCATTTCTCTCCTGTATCTGCCGCATCGCCTGTATTGATTCGAGTGTGTTACGCACATTTTCATCTTCAAAAGAGGCTGCATCAACATTAGCGCCAAGCATGCTGAGAAATTTAATTTTATCCTCCTCATCTTTTAAGCTATAACCTTTGGCTTCAGTTGCATTTACAGCAACTGCCTGCATTAACAGCGGAAAAACGATATTATGTATTTTGCTGTTCTGCCTTATGTCAAGCGAGGCAAAATAAAAACCGAAAAGGTTTACCTTGTTTATAAACTCATCAATTTCGTTTACATACAGCGACTGATGTTTCTCTACTATCAGCTGCCGTATATCCTTCAATGAATTTTTAAGCTCATCCAGTGTAATATATAGTTCCCCCTGAGAGTAAAATACCGATCTGTACAGTTTTTGCTCAATTTCTGTAACCATCTCCTCAACACCTTCAAATGTGAGCTTCCTTTTAAGCCTGCGTATGTCGCCATAATAACATTTTAAAACCGATGTCCGTAGCCTGTCTGCAACCTTTAATGTAATATCGGTAGTTACAAACGGGTTTCCATCCCTGTCGCCTCCCGGCCAGAAACCAAAGGAAAGTACAGGATGCCTGAGTTGTTCTCCTTTATATATTGCCTCCTGAATATAAGCCATCATTTCGCCCGCGGTATGGTAAAAAACATTTTCCAGATACCAGGTAAGGCTCACAGCCTCATCATACGGTGTAGGCTTTTCCTTTTTAATAAATGGTGTTTTGCCAAGCTGTGACAGTAATATTTTTATTTCACTTAAATTATTCTGGCGTATGGCGTTGGTAAGATCGGTTATAATACCCAAAACCGATCCCGGATAGAATTGTGTGGGATGCGCTGTAAGTACCGTCCTTACCTGGAACTGCTCCAGGAATTTTCTAAGTTCATTGCTTAAGCCGTTGTTGTCTGCCCGCTCTTTAATATCCTTTACAGAACCGGCCCCTTCCAAATTGTTGAGGCCTGTAAAAGCAGCGTCTTCAATGGCATCGAAAAGCACTATCTGTCGTTCAACATACTGAATAAAACGGAACATAATGTCAATCTTTTCTTGTTCCGTAGCTTCCTGCATATATTTGTCTGTAAATGCATTAAATATCTCCTGCGGACTCCTGTTATTTTGGTAGCCTTCTTCACAAATCTCTGAAAATAAAGGCAGCAGCACACCGGTATTATCAATTGCCCTGAAAGGCAGTGTCATGAAGATGCTGTTAAACAACTGGTATTTAAGCTGCACGTTTTCATTAAAACGTTCAATTCGGGTGGCAGGATACATATTAAAATTTTTACCTGAAGTTAATAAAAAAAACCCTCATGTTACTCACATAAGGGTTCAATTAATTAAGTGTTATTGCTACAAATCTTTAAAGATTGTATGCATAAGGCGTTTTTTATCGTTAATGCTTTCTTCAAGAGAAATCATGGTTTCGGTCCTGTACACACCTTCAATATCGTCAATCATAAAAATAACCTCTTTCGCATGCTTGGTATCTTTAGCGCGTATCTTACAGAAGATGTTGAATTTACCTGTAGTAACGTGGGCCACGGTAACAAAAGGTATTTCATTTATCCTTTCAAGTACAAATTTAGTCTGCGAAGTGTTATGAAGAAAAACACCCACATAAGCAATAAATGAATAGCCCAGTTTCTCATAATCAAGTGTAAGCGAAGAACCCTGGATTATGCCTGCGTCTTCCATTTTCTTTACCCTTACATGGACAGTACCTGCAGAGATCAATAATTTTTTAGCAATATCTGTAAAAGGAACCCTGGTGTTATCGATCAGCATATCTAAAATCTGGTGATCTACTTCATCTAAACGAAACTTACTCATAGTGTACTTAGGTTATATAGTGTTAGAAATTGTTCAGCACTACAATTATCATAATCAAGAATAATTATTTTACTTCTATACCATTAACAAATTTCCTGTTTAAACCGATAATAAAATCAGCCTTTTCATCAACTTGCGGTATCGTGGCCCCATCTGTGCGGGAAAATTCTGCGCCTTCGCAATCATATTCTGTATGACCGTAAAAACCTGATAAATCCCCTATTTCACTGATAAAAGCCCTGAATTTTACATTATCCTCAATTAGTTCTTCTTTATAGTGTGATGCAAAATTCGTTATTTTTTCTCTATTTTCATAATTTATTTTAACTTTTTTATAGATGAAATCATAAAAAGTAATCTTATTTTGAGGAATTTCAAAATAATCATCACTCGCAGAGCTTACTATAACGTTTTCGTTAATATGCTTAAATCCTGATAATAATGCAATAAAAATAAATTTTCTTGTCTTTTCCCTAATATAGTCATCTTTGTAATGCCCCGCTTCAAAAAGCACTGTTGTCACCCCAAGGGACTGGAACATATCGCCGATGCAGTTAATATTAAAGCTGTCATCAAACCGGCCAACCTGCCCTGGTATATAGTGTTGTAGTGTGGCATTCATGCCAGCTATAATATTTATAGCGTCACGTCGGTTATCGTTTATATCCCGCTCCTCATTATAAGATGGCGCCAGAAAAGAAACTGTTGCGGGCTTACCTGTGTTACCTACGCCGAAAATGCTGCGCTGGTCGTGCATATTATAGGCATAATGTGGTTTAAAGGCTTTAAAAATTTCACGCAGCACCTGGCTTTCGGGCTGTGACAGATTTGCAGCATCACGGTTTAAGTCTACATTGTTTGCATTTACACGCGTGTAGGTCGCAGCCCCATCAGGGTTTGCCATCGGTAAAATACAAAAAGTAAAGTTTTCCTTTAAAGTCGCGGCAAACTCATTATCCCGTTGTAGAAAGTTTAAAAAATCGAATATAGCTTTTGTAGTTGTAGATTCATTACCGTGCATTTGTGACCAAATATAAATTTTTGTACCACCACTGCCGGCAATTATCTTATATATGGGCTGCTGCCTTACTGAAAAGCCTGCTACATCAACCTGAAAAACATCTTTCAGTTTATCTATAAGAGGTGTAATGTGTTTAAGTGTTATGTAACGCCCATAAAGGCTTTCTTCTTTGCTGATTGTAAATAGCTCATTAAAATCCATAAATATAACTTTACGCAAAGGTATCTATTTAAGCAATAGCCATAAAAAAACCCCGTGACGTATTATAAAATACTTCCCGGGGCTCATTAACCAATAAAACAAACACAAATTTTTCAAATAGCTGCAGTTGCTGCAGTAAAGTTTTAAATAATATAGATTTTATTGGCTTATATTCTAACTTCTTTTCTTATTGTAAAATTACATCTATTAAATGTTAATCAATGCCAACAAACAGTTAAACTCTTCTTAATCATTCTTATAACTGTTTTCGGCTATGTACCCCGTAACCCCCTTGTAATTGTGTTCCAGTATGGCAAAGTCGGCTTCCTTATTTCCGGTAAGATAAAACGGCTCAGCAATTTTAATTTCTTTCCTGCCATAATCAAAGGCCACGGCCACAACCGGCACCCCGGCTTTAAGAGCTATATAATAAAAACCGGTTTTCCAGCTGTCAACTTTCCTGCGTGTACCTTCAGGGGCTATAGCCAGCCTGAAAACATTGCGGGCTTTAAACATGTTTGCTATGGCATCAACCTTGTTTTCGTTCCTGCTCCTGTCAAGCGGGGCACCGCCCATCCAGCGGAACCAGGCACCAAACGGAAAAATAAATAGTTCTTTTTTAGCAACATAATGCATCTCCAGCCCGATAGAGCCCCGAGCCATTACACCTATAAAAAAATCGACCCAACTGGTATGTGGCACCACTATCATTACACATTTTTTAAGGTTGGGGCTTATGGTGCCGTTTAGCCTCCACCCCATTATCCTGAAAAAGATAAAGCGGTAAATTTTTTTCATGAAAGCAAAATAATATATATTTACCCACATTAACAAACATGCAATGTTCAGACGGATACTCAGCTTCTTCATACCTGTCAATATTTATAAAAAGAACTCTCCCGTAAGTAATAAGCTTGAAGTAACCTGGAACAACGGCCAACTGGTGTTGGACAGTAAGAACACCAACTACTCTTACGGAAGCCTTCAGCGCATTTTACGAAAAGGGCTTAGCTACATAGGCTTTGAGCGCATCAAGAATTTTAATAGTGTTCTCGTACTTGGCGTAGCAGGCGGCAGCGTTATAAAAACACTTGTTGAGGAAATAAAGTTCAAAGGCAACATAACGGGGGTTGAAATTGACCCTGAAGCCATAGAAATAGCTAATAAATACTTCGGCCTTCAGGATGTTCCCAACCTTACTATAGTTATTGATGATGCTTTTGAGTTTGTGTTGAAAACACGAGAAAAGTACGACCTTATCATCATTGACATTTTTCAGGATATAAAAATGCCCAACTTTTTGTTCGAAGACTTCTTCATCAATCGAGTTAATTTTTTACTTAATGTAAACGGATTTATATTATTTAATACCATGACATTAACACAAAAAGATAAAGAACGTAATTTGAGTTATCGTTCCCGTTTTACTACTGATTACTCAGTGCGTATGTACCCTAAGGTAGAGGACCATAACGAACTGTTTACAATAAAAAAGCTGAAGTAACCGCCTAAACAATTTGTAGCAAAATGTTATTTTACGCGTATTGCATACCCTGATGAGTTACCTTTATGTAAATGATTAATTATGAGCAAGAAGGTAAAGAAAAAAGCAAGGAAAAGCAGCGCTAAGAAAAACAAGCTGGGTGTAAAGAACTCATTGGTTAACAACATTAATGCCCGCAGAAAAAAGGGAATATCACGTTCAAAGAAAAAGAAGACGGTCGCTAAAAAATCATATAAAAAAATGAAGAACAACTGGGGCCGCAAGAAAAAGAAATAATGAAATCAGACAAAGGAAATATTGTAAGTTTTATTATGATGCTAATCATAGCTTTAGTCTTGTTTGGCTGGGGAACCTATCAGTTTATGTACGGCATTACAGGAGCAGGCATTAACTCAAGAGGTGGTGTTGGCGTAAGTTACGGCGGCACATCAATAGCTATGGGTTTACTAATACTTTTTCTAAGCTATACAATGTATCGTAACGATAAGAAGAAGAATAAACGCTAAACAGTTTTTAATGCTTCAATGAGAAGGTCAATATCTTCTTTTGTGTTGTAATGGCTGAAAGAAATTCGCAGCGATGGCCTCAGAACATCTTCCGCAGGAAGTATTTCGCTTAACACATGCGATGGCTTTATACTACCTGACTGGCATGCACTACCCCTTGATACTGCTATCCCTTTCATATCCAGGCTGAAAAGTATCATTGCAGTTTTTTCTTTAGTAAGGGGTAATAATACATTTATAATGTTGTAGAATTGTACTGCCACTCCCCCATTTATCTTATATCCGGGAAAATGCACATCAAGCTGCTCAATAAGGTAATTTTTTAATCCGGACACATAAGCCTTCTCTTCCTCCAGGTTTTTATAGCCTATTTCCAGTGCTTTTGCCATCCCCGCAACCTGATGTACAGCTTCGGTACCGGCACGCATCCCTTTTTCCTGCTCACCGCCGTGCAACATCTGCCTCAAAGCAGTATTTTTTCGAACGAATACAAAACCAACACCTTTAGGCCCGTGGAATTTATGTGCGCTTGCTGTTATAAAATCTACCGGAAGTTCCTGCAGGTTAAAAATTTCCTTTCCTACTGATTGTATAGTGTCTGAAAAGAACAAAGCGTTATATTGCCTGCACAATTCGCCCGTCTGCTTTAGGTTCAGTACAGTACCTGTTTCATTGTTTACATGCATAAGGGCTACCAGCGTAGGTATATCCTGCTGTAGCATCTCCTCAAGGTTTAGCATATCTATAGCTCCTGATGCAGTAAGCTTTACATAATCAACTTTTATATTATATTCTGCGGCTACAGCTTCAACAGTGTTTAGCACGGCATGGTGCTCAATTTTTGATGTTATGATACGCTTCACCTTCAGGTCGCGCACCGCATTCCTGATGATCCAGTTATCAGCCTCGGTACCACCCGATGTAAAAATAATTTCGCGTGCTTCGGCGCCTGTTAATGCGGCAATAGTTTTGCGTGCGGTTTCAAGAGCCACTTTTGCACTCCTGCCAAAGCTATGCGTTGATGACGGATTGCCAAAGGTTTCGCCCATTACTGTAGCCATTTCGGTAATAACTTCAGGCCGCATGGCCGTGGTAGAGGCATTATCAAGATATACTTTTTTCATCTGTGCAAAATTAAATAAAAAGTACATACTGCCGTTTTAAAGTTATGTTGCCACAAAACGTTTTACCAACTGATTAAAAAGAGTATTTTTGTTGAAAATTATGTGTATGAAAAAGATTTTCGGACTTATAGCCGCACTGCTCCTGCTGACGGGATGCGATGACGGAGACATGACCTTCCAGACTTTTAACTTCGGCAATGCAACGGTCCAGAGCTGTAATAATAATGGAATTGTGTTTAAAATAAGCGGAACACAGGTTTTAATACTTGACATTGACCCTAATACTTTTGTTGACATACCAACCAATGAAGGCTCTCCAAGAATAGTAACGTTAAATGGATCCAACTCACTTATTTACCGTAATTATAACGGCAGTGTAAGCAGCGCCAGCCTGTGCAGCGACATACCCCCTGCATCTCCCTCGGTTTTAGAAGAATGGGTTGCCCTTCCAGGAGGTACAATAAGTATTGTAACTACACCAAGAAACAATGACCAGGATGAACTTGTAGGATATAATCACGCTATAACCATTAACAGTGCTACTTTTACTAAAGGAGAAGAAACCATAATAATTGAGAATAATATTTTTGGCACCTACTCTGAACCGCTGCCTTATAACTTTGATTTTCTGGATGAAGAAGACACAGCACAATTTAATGACTGCACTACTAATAATCTTGTTTTCAGGGTTAACGGCAGTGAAGCTTTAATACTGAATGTAAATAAATCTGTTTTATTTGCTAATACACAACAGGATCCTCCTGCTTATGACATAGCTACTAATCCGGCAATTACATCAATCCTGTTCAACAAATATACGGGCAGTGCCTCAACCACTTTATTATGTAGCGCCACCCCTCCTATAACTCCAACTGTCCAAACTCAGTGGCAGGCATTGGCAGGAGCTCTAAAAGTAACTACCATATCATCGGGAGGCGTTTTTCGCCATAGGATTAGTTTAATAGGGGCAATATTTCAAAATAGTATAGGTGAAAACTTTACTATAGGCACCGAGGCCAATCCTTACGAAATTGGATATTATGAAACAATACCATAAAAAATGCTGCCGGTTGGCAGCATTTTTTTATCTATGTGGATTTTGTTTAATGTACACTTCGGTGGCGCCCAGTCCGTATTTTTGGTAATCGGCATCCTGAAATGTAATGCCGTCATACCTTCCCAGCAAAAAATCAAGTTCTGCCTTTAGCACACCTTCGCCCACTCCGTGAATAAAAACCACCTTTGGCATGCGGTTTTTTATAGCAAATTCCAGCTGGCGTTTTGCCGTCTCTGTCTGCAAAGTCAGGATGTCGTAGTTAGACATTCCGCGCTTACTGGGCACAAGCTTTTCAATATGCAGGTCTACTTCCAGCACAAAATCATCTTTGCGGGATTTCTTTTCCTTTACAAAACTGCGCTTTTTAGGCTCCTCTTTTTCCTTTAAGATACTGCCCACACTCCTGCCTGCAAATAAAGATTTCAATTCATCAGCATCTGAAATCGCCACAAGCTCACTTTCATTAAATTCCAGCACAAAACCTTCAGGGGTTTCAATGCTCACCCTGCCGCCTTTAATGCGCTGCACCTTTCCACTGAAAGAATCATCGAGCACCGCAACCCTGTCACCAACTTTAAGCATTATCGTCTTTATTATCCCTGTTCTTACTGGGCACTTTACTCATTAGCCGCATGAGCCCCAGCATAAAAATTACTATTGCTCCCACCATGAGGAACTTGTTGGGCTGCGGCTTAGACTGCTCCCATAATGCCACGAAGGCTGCTGCGAAAAGAAGTATAGTTACTATAGTTTTCTTCATGTCCCAAAATTACCTGTTTTAAATAAAAAATCCTCCCTTAAGGAGGATTTTATACAATTATTATTTATTGGTTTACATGGCTCCTGCTGCCGAAACTCCGGCTATAATTCCAACCACAAAACCTATTATCATCAATACAAGCATTACAAT
>JAEWKB010000200.1 GCA_023386255.1 Bacteroidota bacterium | reverse complement strand
TGCTTGTTGTGTAATATTTATAAAGGCCTTCTTTGTATTGATAACGCTTTATAATTTCATCCGTTATAAGCTGTTTTATCTCCTGCTTGTGTGCGTTCAGCTCTTTTTCCTCGCTTCGCTGCAATGCCGTAAGCAGCTGTTGGTATTCGGTAGCTATACTTGCATCAACCTTTTCTTTTTTTGCTACTTCCAGCGTAGCTTTTAAAGCCCGCTCCGTTTCAGTGTCAAATTCAAATTTTTCTTTTTTAAGATACTGCTTAAAGGCTTCAAAATCAGCATCTGAAAATGAAGGTATTCCTGTACCAAGGTTGGGGTTTTTGTAGTAGTAACCTGTAGCGTAGTTAAAAATACCGTCATTGCGTACCAAGGCATCGGCTATGGCGCTTTGTTTTGCTTCCTCAAGCTCAACATCCGGTAAAATGCCACCACCGTCATACACGGTCCTGCCTTTGCGGGTCTTGAATGCGTTATAGTTCTTTTTGTCAATGCGAATGGCTTTGCCATCCACATCCTTGTGTGTATAGTCCAACGCCTGTATACCACGGCCAGAAGGCGTGTAGTATCGTGAAATGGTTACCTTTACCTGCGTGCCGTAGGTAAGGTCCAGAGGGCGTTGCACCAGCCCTTTGCCAAAGCTCCTGCTACCTACAATTACAGCCCGGTCAAGATCCTGCAACGCACCTGCAACAATTTCAGATGCCGAAGCACTCTTGCCGTCAACAAGTACTACCAGCGGGATATCGGTATCAACAGGTGGCCTTTGTGTTTTATAAATATTATTGTATTTCTCATTTTTAGACCTTGTCGTTACAATAATTTCATTTTGCGGTACAAAAAGGTTACACACATTTACAGCTTCATTAAGCAATCCGCCCGGATTACCCCGAAGGTCCAGAATAATCTTTTTCGCCCCTTCACTTTTTAGCTGCTGCAGAGCTTCTTTCGTCTCGACTGAAGCTTTCCCATTGAACTGAGACAGCACAATATAACCAACGTCATTACCTACTTTCGCAAAATAAGGAACCGCCTTAACATCAACTTCACTTAGTACCAGCTGTGTAGTATAAGGCTTACCCTGGCGCAGGTACTTGATGTCTATTTTTGTATTCTTTGAGCCTTTTAGCAACTCACCTGCATCCTCTTTAAAAGTTGAAAGGTTTACATCGCCTATCTGGATTATCTCATCACCGGCCTTTAGCCCTGCTTTATCAGCAGGATAGTTTTTATAAGGCTCGCGTATTATCAGCTTGCCCTCTTTGCGGGTTACTATGGCGCCAATCCCTGTATATTCGCCTGTATTGTTGATCTTGAATTTGGCTACATCCTGCTCGTTAAAGTAAACGGTATAAGGGTCCAGGTCGTTAAGCATGCTTTTAATGGCTTTATCCATTAAATCTGCCGGATTGGTCTCGTCCACATAGTTCACATTTACTGTTTTGAAAAGCGTAGTGAAAATCTCAATCTGTTTAGCTATTTCAAAAAAATCATCTTTAAAGCTTGCCCCTACAAACAGGAAACCTGCGGCCAGGGCAGGAAATATATATTTCTTTTTAAGTACTTGTACCATAATTTCTCTCTTTCATGTTAATACACTATTACGAAAATAGCGATAAAAAATATATGAGCCGCCGCTTCAGCTGAATTTTAAAATTGAAACGCTTCAGATAACGAGAAAAGTTGACTGTTAGTACAATAACCGCTTAAAGATTCTCCTGTACCAGGAATTTTTCGAACAATTGAACTGTCTTAGCGCCAATTTCTTCAAACGTCAGCCGGTCCTTTGTCTGGTAAAGGAACATAAAAGCATAGGGTTTGTCAAGCTTATCGTGCAGCAGGTGTTTGTTCAGCCGGTAGCACTCCCGTAGCAGCCGTTTGTAGTAGTTACGGTCAACAGCCTTCTTGAAATATTTTTTTGATACGGAAACTCCCATCTGAAAGTGGCCATATCCATCAGGCAACGCAACATAAACCAGCCTTAGTGGGTATTTTGCTACTGATTTACCTTCGCTGAAAAGCAGGTCGATGGTGGCACGGCTTTTTAATTTGTCCTCTTTAGGATATGTAAATCTTTTTTGTTGCATTCAGTGCAAAGGTAAGTATTGCCGGCTAAACATTATTAAAAACGTAAACAGGTCAGTTTTTTTGTAAAGCGGCCTTATATAGTTTGAGTTCGTTCCAGCTGAAAGTATCGCTATATTGCTCCTTCAGTGGGTTTAATGAATCTTCTGCATAACCATCAAACGCTTTGGCCAGGGCATCAATTTTATCAGCTGGCAGGACCTCAGCTAACTGTACCTGCCCCGCCTCAATGAGCTTGGCCAGGTGGCCCAGCACGGTACTTTCAGTAAGCTTCCTGGCGTGGGCAATATCAGTAACCGACATTTTTTGCTGCCATAGCTCCAGTGTTTCTTCCAATGTTGTTTTCTTTGGCTCTGTAGATTTTTTCTTCTTCGGCTTGTACTGCTCTAAAACGTACTCCTCACCTTCTTCTTCAAGTAAATTGGCAGTGTCGGGCTTCATTTTCTTGCGTATAGCCTGCAGCTTATCCGGCTTGTACAGCTGTATCTCCTGCGATAAAAGATTTTCTTTTGTAATGCCTTTACCTGCTATCACCACCTCCATCAGCAGCTTTGCCTTCATGAGCCGCACTGTAGCCGCTGTTTGCAATTCCTCCAGTTCGGCCAGTTCTTCATAAAAGCCTTTCGCTTTCTTCTGGCGTTTTATTTCTTCCATGGTTTCCAGTATTCCTGTAGCCAGCCGGTCCATTACCGGAAAGAAATAATTATATGCCGCCGCAACACGCTCATGTACAAAAGCCATATCTGTAGGCTGCTGCCTGAAAAGCTTATGCAACTGGTTGATGAATTTATTGGAAGCATCAAGAAGGCTGTGAATGTTATTATCCTGCCGCTGTGCCCATTCGCGGTATTTTGACTTCAGCGATTTAAAGCCTTCCTGCATGTAGCTCACTTTATGGCTTTGCCAGGCTTTGGCAAGTTCGCTCCAGTTAAAGCTGTTTATTAAATAGTTACCGATAAAATTTACTGTTTCCTGCTGTAATGACTGCTCAAGGTCATCCTCTCCTGCCTTTGCGCTAGCGTAATCCATTACATCAGCATCATTAGAGATGCCATTCATCCCTATCGGAGAAAGCAAAATAAGCCCGTCTAAGGAGCGCAAACGTGAAAGGGCGACATAGGCCTGGCCTGGCTGGAAAACATGCGATACATCAAGCACAGCTCTGTCAAAAGTTAATCCCTGGCTCTTGTGTACGGTTATCGCCCATGCTAATTTTAGCGGATAATGTACAAATGTACCCAGCACATCTTCCTTTATCTCTTTAGTAAGGTCATCTACCGAATATTTTACGTTCTTCCACTCGTATTTTTCAGCTTCTATAGTTACATCTTCTTCAGGGAAATGTACCAGTATCTCTTCCTCTGAGAGAGATTTTATTATGCCGATCTTCCCGTTAAAATATCGTTTTTCATGGGAAAGATCATTTTTAATAAACATTACCTGCGCCCCTACTTTTAGTTTAAGCTCATCCTCTACGGGGTAAATCTTATCAGGGAAGTCATCTACAATTTCCGGCCGGTAAACAAATTCCTTGCCTTCAAGCTCTTCCAGCGCCGCAGCATTCATGGCATCGGCCTTGGCATTATGGGTGGTAAGGGTAATATAGCCGGTATGCTTCTTTACATCAAAATCCGGCTTTACAAAAGCATTTAATACTTTAAGGTCCTGCTGCGTAACTACATTATTCCTCAGGTTGTTAAGCACATTAATAAAGCGACTGTCAGTTTGCCTATATATCTTTGACAGCTCAATGTACAGCGGCGGATTTTGCTGCACCACATGCGAATGGAAAAAGAACTTACCCTTATAATATTTCTTCAGCACCTCCCACTCCTCGTTTTTTAGTACCGGCGGTAACTGAAGTAAATCACCTATAAACAGCACCTGTACCCCGCCAAAAGGCTGCTCTTTACGCCTCACTGTGCGCAGCATATAATCCATGGCGTCCAGCAGGTCGGCCCGCAGCATGCTCACTTCGTCTATTACCAGTAATTCGAGGTTTTGCAACACTGCCTGCTTATCGCCGCGCATCCGGAAATGCCGACGAAGGCTGTCTTTGGTTTCAAATTTTACTGTATCTCTAAATTGGAAAGGAAGATAATATTCAGGTATAAAGCCGGCAAAGGGCAGCTGGAACATAGAGTGGATGGTTACTCCCCCCGCATTAAGTGCCGCAATCCCTGTAGGTGCAACCACAATAACGTTCTTATGAGTAGTACGGATGATTTCTCTCAATAGGGTGGTTTTGCCGGTTCCTGCTTTGCCTGTAAGGAATACCGACCTGTTGGTCTGGTTAATAAACTTTAGGGCATAAGCAGCGGCTGTAGAAAGAGATTCCATAATGGCGAATAATAAACGACGAAATTAAGAAAATTTTCGTATAGGTAGCGTTAAGGCATAAAAAAACTCCCGGATGGGAGTTTATATCTGCGTCAAAGAGATTATTTCTTTTCTTCTGCTTTAGCAGGCTCTTCTTTTTTATTAGAACCTTTATACTTATTATTCAGCTCTTTAAGTATTTCATCAGTAATGTCATAGCCATCTTTAGCATATAACACACTGTTGGTAACATCGCCGCTTCCATATATATAATCATAACCTTTTTTCTTGCCGTAGTCCTTAATAAATTTCTTCATTTGGTTTACAGCAGTATCATTTTTCGCCCCAAACTCATCCTGCAGCTGCTTCATCATCCCCTCCTGCATCATGCTTATCTCCTGTTCCCTTTTCTGGAATTCCTGCGCCTTTAGCTGTACCCACTGCGGCCCTTTTGATGCAGCTTCGTTTTGTGCGGCTGCACGGTCAAGCTTGTATTGCTGTACCTTAGCATCAAGTTCACGGCCCATTTCCTCTTCTTTTACTTTGCGCTGCGAATCAAGGTCTTTAAACTCCTCATATTCCTTTGAAAGTTTAGATGTATCTACATAAGCGGTTTTAAAAGATGACCCCGCAGTACCTTCTTCTTTGTTGCATGAAAACATAGCCAGGGCAACAGCAATTATTAAAAGAGATTTTTTCATTTCGATTTTAAGGTTTATAAATTTTGCCAAAAGTAAGAATAAGTTATAACGTAGCAAAAACAGTTTTTATGCCAAAATTATCGTTATAAGTCCACTCTATAGTTTTATCTTTTACAATAAATAAAACTGACTAAAACTGACTGAGAATAAATCGATTTAAGCCACTTTCACTTCTCAGGCACAACAACACCCGGGCGAGGACCTGAAAGAGCAACAGAAGCCTTTTAATTACTTTTTCACTTGTTTTAGCAAATAAATGTGTGATGAATATTCGAAATTTTTAGATGCCCTGATATTAGAGCGTAATCCGGATAAAAATCCTCTTATAAAATTTATTTTCCCAGTCTTGTATTTTTCAGAAAGCAGGCTCACATAAAAACTGTCAAATTTCATTGGCAAGATTTTTACAAGGCCTATGCCTTCCGTTTCAAAAAGTTTTTGGATTGAAGTTTTCGAAAAATGCCAAAGGTGCCGCGGCACATCATATGCTGCCCAGTACTTTCCATATTTTTTCGCATCGTATGATTTGTAATTGGGTACAGCTATTACAATTACACCATCAGGTTTTATAATACGTTTAAGTTGTTTGATATGCTCTTCTAAATTGGGTACATGCTCCAGCACATGCCACATAGTAACTACATCTACCGAACCATCAGCTACATCCTTTACAGAATCTTTAAAAGATATTCCTTTTGATTCTGCTATACCCCGTGCTTTTTCATTGGGTTCTATACCTGTAACAACCCAGTTATTTCTTTTAGCTTCTACAAGAAAATCGCCCGTACCGGCACCAATATCCAGCAAGATACCTTTGGAAGGATGAAATTTTTGAATAAGCTTTACTTTATCTCTAAGTGCTTTTTGTTTTACTATATGATAGAGCTTTTCAAATAAAGTTCGTTTACTGTCGGTATGCGAAATATAATCTTCGCTTTCATAGTACCTGCCCAGTTGTTCGGGTGCAGGCTGAGGATGTGTTTTTAAAAGTTGAAGCTCTTTATCAAGCAGCAGTTCAAATTCTTCTCCTGAAACGGAGTAATCTTTAACTGTAATATAAACGTGGTGGTCAGAAAAATTCATTTAACTATTATAATATTCATTCCTTAATGCCCTTAAATATTCTATAACCATTGGCTGGAATAGCGAATCGTTCGAAAGGCAATCTTCATTGGCTTCATTGATAACAGATACCGCAATAAAATTCGCCTTTGATTTAATATTGGGTGCAGTCTCAACTTTAGTGATCATAAACTGAGATATGTCAAAATACTTCATCAGCTCATCATTATCATAAACTAACACCTTAAACCGACGACCATCAATTGTTACCCAATAC
>JAEWKB010000169.1 GCA_023386255.1 Bacteroidota bacterium | reverse complement strand
GCACTATTCAGCAGGTCCTGGATTTCCTTATTTTTTGCTTCAAGTTCGGCAATTTTTTTCTTTGTACCGCAGGAAGTCAGCGTCATGGCTCCTAAAGTGAGTAATAAAATGGCTCTTTTCATAAATTTAATGTTTTTAAATTTTAACAAAATTACAGATTACGATATAAACGAATAACGAAATTGTCTATAAACTATTGTTAAAATTTTTATCAAACTCCTTGCCATTTAACAAGTAGTACCTTAAAACAATGCTCCTGCTTTTGTAGTAATTGCTGTAGTGTTTTGATTCTCTTTTCTTTATAAATCTAAAAAAACTTCCGTAGAAATGGAAATGAGCTTTTATAATCGCAAAGATATGTGGCAGTTTTCCCTGTGTCAGGAACTGTACGCCTGCTAAACCGTCAAGGCAAAGCCTTAAAAACAGTATAGGCAGCAGTTTTGAGGCCGGGAGGTTCTTTACCATCATCAGCAATGAGTTCCTGAAGTTAAGGTATGTTTACCTGGGGCTTGTATTATTGAGTGTAGCGCCACCTACATGATATATCACAGACTGGCCACAGAAACGTACTTTATAGTTTTTATTGAAAGCTCTCCAGCATAGGTCTATCTCCTCCTGGTGCGCAAAAAAATCTTCATCAAAGCCTCGTAGTTCACGGTATACATTTTTCCTGATGAAGAAACAGGCGCCGGATGCCCAGAATATCTCGCTGATGTCATTATACTGGCCTTTGTCTTCTTCAACGGTATTAAAAATGCGCCCCCTGCAAAAAGGATAGCCAAACTTATCTATAAATCCTCCCGCAGCACCGGCATATTCAAATAAGTTTTTGCTTTTATAATCTAATATCTTTGGCTGGATTATAGCGGTTTCAGGATCAGTATAAAATAATTCAAGTATCGGCTGCAGCCAGTTTTCAGTAACTTCAACATCACTGTTTACCAAAGCATAATAATCTTCCTCGACCTCCTCTAACGCTTTATTATATCCACCTGCATAGCCATAGTTATTACTAAGGCGTATAATCTTTACCTCAGGAAATTTAGCCTCTACAAAGGCTATGGAATCATCGGTAGAGGCGTTGTCTGCTACATAAATAACCGCTTCGGGAGAATGTTTAATTACAGAAGGAAGGAACTGTTCCAGCAGCTGCCTGCCGTTCCAGTTGAGTATTACTACAGCTATGGTGTTCATGGTTGGTATTGTGGTATATCCTGCAGGAAACGGTATTGTTCCTGTTCATAGTCCATTTGGCAAAAATAATGATTTAACCCGTTGGTCACCATCATGTACGTTGCGTTCATCTGCATGTTGTAGCGGGCAATCTGGTCAAAGGTGTTTTGGGTTATAACCACTTCGGGCGCTTTGCATTCTACAAGAACATATATTTTTCCATCAGGCTGAAATACAACAACATCGTAGCGTTTATTTAAGCCATTCAGTTTAATTATCTTCTCAACATTGATATGCGATTTAGGGTATTTTTTTTCTTCATGCAAAAACTTCACTACGTGTTGCCGCACCCATTCTTCAGGTGTAAGCAGGATAAATTTTTTACGAGTTTCGTCAAAAATAGACATCTTATTTTCACTATTTTTGAAGCGAAAATTATAATCAGGAAAATTCAGTTTTTGCATTGCGCAAAGGTAGGATTTTTACAGAAACAGCACTATGGACGAAGTAGCTAAGATCGTGAACGAGATAAAGCAGGGCAACATAAAGCCTATTTATTTTTTTATGGGTGAGGAGCCTTATTATATCGATAAGCTTACCGAGTATATAGAGGAAAACATACTTACTGAAGAAGAAAAAGGTTTTAACCAGATGGTGTTGTACGGTAAGGATGTATCTGTTGAAGATGTAATTTCCAATGCCAAGCGTTACCCTATGATGGCCGAGAGGCAGGTGGTTATAGTAAAAGAGGCTCAGGAGTTGTCGCGCACTATTGAAAAACTAGAGCATTATGTTGAAAACCCCCAGCCTACCACAGTGCTTGTTTTTGCGTATAAATACAAAACCCTTGATAAGCGAAAGAAAGTTACCAAGCTGATGGAAAAGCACGGTGTGGTGTATGAAAGTAAAAAATTATATGAGAACCAGGTTGGTGACTGGATAAAACGCGTGCTTTCAGGAAAACAATATAACATTGAACCTAAAGCTTCGGCAATGCTGGTGGAATTCCTGGGGACTGATTTGAGCAAAATTAATAATGAGTTGGATAAGCTAACCATAATCCTCCCAAAGGGTAGCACTATAACTCCGGCCATAATTGAAGAAAACATAGGCATCAGTAAAGACTACAATGTGTTTGAGCTTCGTAAGGCCATAGGGGAGAAAGACCAGCTTAAAGCATATAAAATTGTAGATTACTTTGCGCAAAATCCTAAGGACAACCCACTGGTAATGACGGTTGGGTTGATATTCGGATTCTTTTCACAGCTATTGCAATACCACGGGCTTAAAGATAAAAATCCCTCTAACGTGGCAAAAACGCTCAAGATAAACCCATACTTTGTAAAAGACTATGATATTGCCATTCGCAACTATCCTATGCGGAAGGTGAGTGCTATAGTTGCCTCCCTACGCGATATTGATGTAAAGAGTAAAGGGGTAGGCGCCAATTCTATTTCTCAGGGAGACCTGCTAAAGGAAATGCTGGTGAAGATATTCAACTAGCTGTGTTAAAGTTTTTTAAAGCTGTAATGCATACTCTGCTAAAACATAATACTTTTAATAGCTTAAGATTTTGAGGGGAAAATTGCTATTATTTAAATTTTCCGATATTTGCGCCCGCACACAAAAAACTACTACACATGGGAATGAATAAAAATACCATCCTCGGGTGGGCTACTTTGATTATGATATTGATGGGCTTGCTGCTCATAGGTCTTGGCGTGTACCGCTATGCTGATGTTGCCGGCTGGGGATTTTCGGCAGTAGGTGTAGGCTTCTTTGCCATTGCCTGGGTATTCAGCTCTCTTAAAGGCAGGGTCTAGCGTCTAAAGTTCATAAGGCAGGGTTTGCCATTTCCGGCTATTATTTAACCTTTGCCACTGCTTTTGCCAAAACGACATTTTTTTATAAGCCCTTTTTTCAGTTGAAAGATATTGCGGATCAATTTTTTGTATCTCGTCCCTCAGCTGAAGAAAAGGCTTTTCTTTATGGTGCACAAAAAAGTGTTTCAGTACTTTACGAAATTCTTTAAAATACCAGTAGTGGTGGATGTAGCTTTCTGCAGGAAGAGGATCTTTAATCTTTTGGAAGAAGTAACTAAACGCAATCTGCTCCATTATAAACAATTGGTTCTTTGAGTACAACACATCAACAAGCTGTTCAACCTTAAGTAGTTCTTTTGCTATTGATGAGTTAAAACCTATTATGCCGGCATTCCAAACTGTAAAAGTTTCATCAATAACCACTGGTTCGGATTCAGAAGCTATAGTAAACCTATTTTCTTTCTTAAGGAACTTCCGCATCTTCCGCGCAATGCCTCCGGGATTGTCTATGAGCCTGCCTTCGCAGCGGTCAAACACAATGTCACCGTTATTAATCATGCTGAAAAGTTCGGTTACGTTACGTTCAAAGTAAGTGTCGGTATCAAGGTACAGGAAGCTACCGTAAAACTTTTCCGCAGCATCCTGCAATACCTTAACCTTTACCCTGTGTACAAAGTTTATACTGCCTTTCCACTCGTTTATCTTAGCTTCATAAATAGCAACATATATTACATCTTCAGGCAAATGTTTTTTAAAAAAGCAACTGTTATCCGTATACAAAATAATCCTGTTTTCATTTACTTCATGGTATTTATAATAAGAAAGCAATGAATACAAAGCTTCATTATAATAATCATCTCCGCCGTAAACAAGGTAAACCAGGTAGTTCATACTCCAAATAAAAGGCAAATACTTTGTTTGTGCAAGTGTTTAGCAGTATGAGGATAAATTACGATATTTGCGCTTCAAACAAATCTATAACATGTCAGACGATAAGAAAGTAATATTTTCCATGTCCCGCGTAAGCAAGACTTACCAAGGGGCACAAAAACCGGTTCTTAAAGATATCTACCTAAGCTTTTTCTACGGCGCCAAAATTGGTATCCTGGGGTTAAACGGTTCAGGTAAATCATCATTATTAAAAATTATCGCCGGGGTAGATAAAAGCTACCAGGGCGATGTGGTTTTTGCACCGGGCTACACGGTTGGGTACCTGGAGCAGGAGCCGCAGCTGGATGAAAACAAAACCGTAATTGAAGTGGTTCGTGAAGGTGTGGCCGAGACAGTGGCAATTCTTGATGAATTCAATAAGATAAACGATAGTTTTGGCGATCCTGAAGTATATGAGGATGCCGACAAGATGCAGAAGCTTATGGACCGCCAGGCGGAGCTTCAGGATAAAATAGATGCAAGCGGCGCGTGGGAGCTTGATACCAAGCTTGAAATTGCCATGGATGCCCTGCGCACTCCGGAACCTGATACGCCTATAAAAGTACTTTCGGGTGGAGAAAAAAGGCGTGTGGCGCTTTGCCGCTTACTACTACAACAACCTGATGTACTGTTGCTTGATGAGCCTACCAACCACCTTGATGCCGAAAGCGTACTGTGGCTGGAGCAGCACCTTCAGCATTATGCGGGTACGGTTATTGCCGTAACGCACGACCGTTATTTCCTTGATAATGTAGCAGGCTGGATACTGGAGCTTGACAGGGGAGAGGGTATTCCGTGGAAAGGAAACTACTCATCATGGCTTGACCAGAAGGCGAAGCGCCTTGAGCAGGAAGAAAAAACAGCTTCTAAACGCCGTAAAACCCTTGAGCGCGAGCTTGACTGGGTGCGCCAGGGTGCGAAAGGCCGCCAGACCAAACAAAAGGCACGTTTACAAAACTACGACAGGCTATTGAATGAAGACCAGAAGGAGCTTGACGAGAAACTGGAAATATACATACCCAACGGGCCAAGGCTTGGTACCAATGTTATTGAAGCTAAGGGCGTAGCCAAAGGATTTGGCGACAAATTGTTGTATGAAGATCTTAACTTTACGTTGCCACAGGCAGGTATTGTGGGAATTATTGGGCCAAACGGAGCGGGTAAGACAACTATATTCAGGATGATAATGGGTGAGGAGACGCCTGATAAAGGAGAATTTGTAGTAGGTGATACTGTGAAAATTGCTTATGTAGACCAATCACATTCTAACATTGACCCAAACAAAACGATATGGGAAAACTTCTGCGACGGGCAGGAACTCATCATGATGGGCGGGCGCCAGGTAAACAGCCGTGCTTACCTGAGCCGTTTTAACTTTAGCGGAAGCGACCAGAACAAAAAAGTAAATACATTATCGGGCGGTGAGCGCAACAGGCTTCACCTTGCCATAACCCTAAAAGAAGAAGGTAACGTATTGCTGCTGGATGAACCAACCAACGACCTTGACATCAATACACTTCGTGCACTTGAAGAAGGTTTGGATAACTTTGCCGGTTGCGCTGTAATCATATCGCACGACAGGTGGTTCCTTGACAGGGTTTGTACACACATACTGGCATTTGAAGGAAACTCTGAAGTATATTTCTTTGAAGGAAGCTTCTCTGAATATGAAGAGAATAAAAAGAAACGCCTGGGTGGTGACTTAACACCAAAGCGTATTAAGTATAAGAAACTGATAAGAGGCTAAAATATAAATCCCTGCAAGCGCGGGGATTTTTTATGCACTGCAGTCGGTAGTAATACGGTCTATTGCTGTGAGGTACCATCGGTTATTAATAAGAGTAAGGTAAAATACAAGGCTGTTGCCTTCTTCTCCTGCAACTACAATACGTTGGCTGTTGCTTTCCAACTGTGTGTAAAATTCAGTTTCTGAAGCAGGGATGTTGTCACCCCTGTACTTAATAAGATTGGCAGGTACTCCTGATAAAAGAGTATCTTTTGTAATTGTATCACAATACACTCCGTGCTTATCCCACTGCATTGTGCCGCAATTAAATTTTGGCAGTTTAGCAAACGTTACACTTTGGCCCGCTAACTGTGTAGGGTAAGGAAAGGTAGCGGGTACAGGCTGTGCAAAGTTTAACCTGTCCCTTCTCTTGTACTCATTAAATACGCCGGTCCTGTAAATGATAGTAATGCCATACTTCTTGGATGTTAAGCCATCAATAGCCGCCTGGTCTTTATTATTGAAAGCTTTTATTACAGTAAGAACAGCATTGGTAAGTGCCTGATTGTTATTTATTACTTCTTTTGGAGCCGGTGCCTGTACTTCCTGCTTTTGTTTTGCAGGTTCGTCACAGCTGCATAAAAGGAAATACGCTGCGACTACAATAAACTTAATTCGCATAGTAGTTATTGTAAAAGTAAAACCCCGCTGTTGCGGGGCTTGTCTTATAATGTTTAGAATTTAAATCTCACACCAAGGGCAATATCCGGGCCAAAATTATCTTCCCTAAAATCATCTCCCAGGTAAAACTCAGGCCTGAAATCAAGCGACAGTTGTAGCGGGAAATCAAAATTATATTCAATACCTATATCACCTGCAAGTACTACAAATGTACCACTGTCGTCAAAATCATCATCATCACCGTTAGCCCATGGCGGAAGATCCCTGTCATCATACTCCCATGTTCCTAAACCACCACCTACACCGGCATACCAGTTAAAGCC
>JAEWKB010000137.1 GCA_023386255.1 Bacteroidota bacterium | reverse complement strand
CATATTTGCTCCACATGCCCTGCTGCCCCTCAAACTTTTTATGTATATGCCGCACCACCTCGGCCAGGAACGTGCCCGTACCCGTAGCCGGGTCCAGTATTTGTACCTTGTGTACGTCCTGCTCTACAAAATGCTCCCCAATTACTTTAGATTTTGCTTTAGAACGTTCATCAAGCTTTGGCGCCTTTACCTTAATTTTTGTTTTGCTGGTGTCGGCAAGGCCATCCTTTAAGCCAAACTCCGTCTTCAGTATATCATCAACCGCACGTACTATAAAGTTTACTACTGGCTGCGGCGTGTACCACACTCCCCTCGCCTTGCGCAGCGCGGGGCTGTAACTGGCCAGGAACGTTTCGTAAAAATGCACTACAGGGTCTTCCTGCTTGGTGCTTTTGCCAAAGTTCTTCATAATCTTAGCCACATCGGTAGCCAGGAATATGCGCACCAGCTCATCTACGGGCAGCAGCAGGCGGTCGTCAAGGTCATAACCAGCAATGTCCTGAAACAGCTTGCGGAGGAAAGGGTTGCTTTTGGGTATGAGCGTTGCGGCTTCTTCCCGGCTGAAGGTGGGCAGCGTAGGGTCATGATACCTGGCGGCAAACATACCATAGGCAATGGTTTGGGCGTATATATCGGCAAAGGCTTTGTTATCAATATCATGTATAAGCATATCCTGGAACGACAGCATTTGCTGCTTCAGGTTAGAGGTTATGCCTTCCTTATCATCGCTGTTGAGGGATTTCTCTATAATGTCGGCCATGTACCTGGCGCGCCCGGCCATCATCTCAGCCAGCCTTGTAGGCGACTTTATGGTTTGGGCAATGGTTTCGGAAAAGTTCTTTATCAGGATTGTAAACTGCTCGAAATTTTCAGGCTGGGCCACTACTTTGCCGTCGGCCAGGTGCCCTACCGAAATTTTTGCTGTGAGTTCGCCATCTTTATAAAAATGGAAGTCGAGATAATTGGTAAAAACTATGTTGGGCAAACCATTGCGGTAGCGGTCAAACTGTTCTTTTAATGATTTGCCTGTAAGATCAACATTTATATCTTTTGCCTCTACATACCCCACAGGAACATCTTTGCGGGTAAGCACATAATCGGGCGCGCCACAGGCTACACGTGCAGGCTCATTGGTTACCAACACGCCGGGCAGCAGCTCATGCAGCAGGTTTTGCAGGTCGCCGCGGTAACTGTGCTCTCTGGCATTGCCGGTTATGTAGAGGGTATTTAATCTGGTAAGGTAATTTTGCAGGGTCATGGTTTTTGTTTAACCTGATAAAAATATAAATTAATTTGGATAACGGAAAGAATGCTCTACATTTGTGGCTTCCGCGGCGAGAGGGAGCTGTAAAGCTAGTCGAGCCGCTACCTTAAAGCCTGCCGGCTCCACGGCGGGCTTTTTGCTTTTATTACACAGCGGTTAAAGCGGCACTTCGACAGGCTCAGTGTGACTTGGCACTTCGACAGGCTCAGTGTGACTTTGACTGCTGTTGATGACACACCCCTAACCCCTCTCGAGAGGGGAAAAGCTTCACTCTCGCCGGAATATGCATCTGTTCCATTTCGACCGTAGCGCAGCGGAGAGAGAAATCTAAAATTTAATGAGATTTCTCCCTGCGGTCGAAATGGAACGAGCGCCTGGCACAACACTCCACTTCGACAGGCTCAGTGTGACTGTTTGTTTCCGGTGCAAAGGTACGGCGGGTTTTTGGGTTGTTGCTGAAGTGGCTTTTTCAATAACTGTTAAATGTGAAAAAGAGGAGACAAATTGTAGGAAGAAAAGCTAAATATTTTATAACAAAATGACGAAAACCTCAACAATAACAAAAGGCTGACGGAGCTATAAATTCTTACAGAAAAGGTTTACAAATATAAAGCACTAATTAACAGTGAGTTACAAAAGCTGACTTACTGTCAGCAACAGTATAAAAAGAAGCTAAATCTGTAAGAAAAGATTGAAGAAAAGCATTAAAAAAAGCACCCGTTTTTGAGGGTGCTTGTCATGTTTTTTTAGTTAGGCGATAAAAAGATGGCTCCGTTTACAACCATTTCCCTAATTTCCTGCGTAAGTTGCTCGTAATCAATAATGTTTTCCTCCATAATATCGTAAATTTTAATTAAGTGTCAAAAATGTTTAAAAAGGTACGTCGTCGTCGTTATTTCGGTTGTTCATGTTGCTGCCGAAGGCTTCGTTAGCCGAAGGTAAGTTCTTGGTTATGAACGCGCTGCTGCTATCATTCATGCTTGAAGGCAGCTCATCAAAAGGCGACCCGAAGTCGTCCAGATTATCAAATTTACCAAGGCTTCCGATGAATTTTAGCCTTATATTGTCTAAACCGCCGTTCCTGTGCTTGGCCACAATGAATTCGGCCTGGCCCTGCGTTGGCGAGCGTTCTTCATCAACCCACTCCTCAATCTAGTAATACTCAGGACGATAGATAAAAGAAACGATGTCGGCATCCTGCTCAATCGCACCAGATTCCCTAAGGTCAGAAAGCAGTGGGCGCTTGCTGGAGCCACGGGTTTCTACTGCCCGGCTAAGCTGCGAAAGCGCTATTACCGGCACGTTCAATTCTTTAGCTAAAGCCTTGAGGTTACGCGATATAGTTGAAATTTCCTGCTCCCTGTTACCACCGCCTTTGCCGTTTCCGCCAGCCGTCATGAGCTGCAGGTAGTCGATGATTATCATCTTGATACCGTACTGCGAAGAGAGCCTCCTTGCCTTTGCCCTGAGGTCGAAAATAGAAAGTGAGGGCGTATCATCAATGTAAAGCGGGGCTTTTTCAAGATCTTTGACCTTGATACTCAGCTGTTCCCACTCGTGTTTTTCGAGTTTACCGGTACGCAGTTTCTCCGAAGACAAACCTGTTTCGCTGGAAATGAGACGGGTAATAAGCTGTACTGAAGACATCTCGAGCGAGAACAACGCCACAGGGTGCTGAAAATCAATAGCTATGTTGCGCGCCATTGAAAGTACAAATGCGGTTTTACCCATACCCGGCCTTGCCGCGATGATGATAAGGTCGCTGGGCTGCCAGCCGGATGTTAGCTTGTCCAGGTCGTTAAAACCGGTTGCTATACCACTGAGGCCCTCGCGATTAGCTATTTCTTCAATACGTTTTTTAGCCTGTATAACAAGGCTCTGCGCAGTTTCAGAGCTACGCTTGATGTTGCCTTGTGTAACTTCGTATAGCTTGGATTCGGCTTTATCCAGCAGGTCGAAAACATCGGTAGTCTCATCATACGATTCCTCGATGATCTCGCTTGAAATCTTGATGAGGCTGCGCTGTATGTACTTTTGCAGGATAATGCGCGAGTGAAACTCGATATGCGCCGAAGATGATATTTTTTGTGTGAGCTGTATCAGGTAGAAATCGCCCCCTGCCAGTTCAAGCTTTGCGTTCTTTTTAAGCTGCGCCGAAACCGTTAGCAGGTCTATAGGCTGCGTATCGTTAAAAAGCTGTACAATAGCCTCATAAATGTGTTTATGAGCATCTTTGTAGAAGGCATCGGGCTGAAGAATATCAATAACCTCATCTACCCCCTTCTTATCAATCATCATAGCGCCGAGAACGGCTTCCTCAAGGTCCAGCGCCTGAGGCGGCAGCTTGCCTTTCTCAAGGTTGATAATAGTGGCCTTATCAACTTTTACGGGGTTTATATTCCTGATATTTTCCATATTGCGAATGTACTTAAAAATGAAAACGGAACGTTAAGCAATTGTTAAGAACACGGTGTTTATAAGCTGTTGATAACCATGCGGTTTTTGTTGAAAAGCCAAAAAAAATCCGAAGCTGCAAGGCTTCGGACTGATTATGTTCCGGAGGCCTGTTATTCCTTAAATTCGCCCATTTTGCTGTACTTATCCATCCTTTGAGCCACAAGCTCGGATGTTGATAAGTCTTTCAGTTCATTAAAGCCTTTAAGTATGTATTCTTCCACGCTTTTGAAGGTAGTTTCCCTGTCGTAGTGGGCACCTCCAAGCGGTTCAGGTATAATATCGTCAATCAGCTTTTGCTTCTTCATATCGTAGGAAGTAAGCTTAAGCGCTTCAGCTGCCTGCTCCTTGTATTCCCAGCTTCTCCAAAGGATAGATGAACAGGAATCAGGAGAGATAACCGAGTACCAGGTATTTTCAAGCATGTACACTTTATCGCCCACACCTATACCCAACGCACCACCTGATGCACCTTCGCCTACTATAACGGTTATAATAGGGGTTTTAAGGCGTACCATCTCTAAAATATTTCTGGCAATAGCCTCACCCTGTCCGCGCTCTTCAGCTTCAAGGCCCGGATATGCACCCGGAGTATCAACCAAAGTTACCACCGGAATGCCAAATTTTTCAGCCATCTTCATCAGCCTCAATGCCTTACGGTATCCTTCAGGGTTAGCCATACCGAAGTTGCGGTACTGCCTCGTTTTGGTGTTATAACCCTTCTGCTGCCCGATGATCATGAAAGACTGCCCGCCAATTTTGCCAAGGCCGCCTATCATGGCTTTATCATCTTTAAAAGCACGGTCGCCGAAAAGCTCCAGGAAAGTGCCTCCTGTTAAGGCTTTTACGTGATCCATAGTGTACGGGCGGCTTGGGTGCCTTGAAAGCTGTACCCTTTGCCATGCCGTCAGGTTCTTGTATATCTTTTTCTTGGTCTCTTCAAGTTTCTTTTCAATCTGTTTGCAGGTGTTAGATACATCCACATCCGATTCCTGGCCTATAATAGTGCATTTATCCAGCTGGTCTTCAAGCTCTTTAATCGGAAGTTCAAAATCTAAGTATTCCATAGTACAAGGAGATTTGTTTCTTTGTTTGGTTTACAAAGATAAAATTTTCAGTTGAGATAGAAAGCTTAACGATTATTTAGTTTTATTTTTACCGTAATTCTTCAGTACACCATTGAATATCACCAGACTAAGAATAATTACTGCACCTATATAAAATGCCGGGCTCATCTTTTCGCTTTCTTTGAATACCAGCAATGCAAGAATAATCCCATATACGGGTTCCAGGTTTATCGTAAGCATCATAGTATAGGGTGTTACGGTTTTCATTACCTGCACCGCCCCTATCTGGGCATAGGCAGTACATACAGACCCGAGGATGAACAGCCATAGCCAGTCATCGCCGGAAAGGGTGAAAAATTTACCTGTAAACTGACCGGTAAAGAACAGATAGACTGAAAAGAAGAAAATACCGCCCAAAAGCTCATAAAGTGAAATAGTTACAGGATTATGCTCCCTGGCAAACTTGCCGTTTATAATAGCAAAAAGGGCTGAGAGGAAAGCTGACACCAACGCTATAACCACACCCCAAAACAAGTCGCCGCGCCCCAGGTTCATGCTGTTGAACAGCTGAGAGGCACGGGCAGGCGTGTAGGTCCCGCTTATCCATTCATTATAAATTGCCCAGATGAAATCACCGTAAATAATAGTACATAATGCTATAAGCACTCCTATACCCATAACCAGCTCATACCATACCACGCGCCTGCCATACATTACAGCCTCCAGCACCGATGCAAAAAATGCGCCTGTACCCAGACAAGCCAGCGTAATTGAGATGTTTGAAACTTTTATAGCCTGAAAAAAAGTAAACCAGTGCACAGCTATTATTAGGCCGGCAATCATAAACTTTACAAATGTTTTTGGCGTAACCCGGAGAGGAACCTTTACAGCTACCGCGTAAACCGACATAAGCGCAACCGCTATACACATGCGGTACCACACCAGCGACAGCGCACCAATAGTAATAAGTTTACCCAGTACTGCTGTAAAGCCCCACACAAACACTATAAAGTGAAGGTGCAGGTAATTTTTAACTTTATCGTTTGGCATTGCGCAGGAGGTAAACAGCTAAAATACCGAAGGTTATATTTGGGAACCATACAGCCAACAGTGGCGGTATGCTGCTTTTTTCGGCCATAGTGCCAAAAACCTTATCAAAGAAAATAAAGGTAAAGGCAAGGCCTATACCCACAGCCAGGTTTACCCCCATACCCCCACGACGTTTCATAGATGAAACCGCTACCGCAATTATGGTGAGGATAAAAGCTGAAACCGGGATACTGTATTTTTTATAAAGCACTACAAGGTAGGCATTGATGTTGCCTGATCCGCGTTGGCGTTCTTTATCTATAAAATCATTGAGCTGGCGCAGCGACATCGTTTCGGCTACATACACGGTTGGCGTAAGGTCATCCGGCTTAAAGTTAAATTTAAATTTTTTCGCAGGCGTTTTTTCAATTATATCTTCCATTGGGCCTACCGTACGCTTTATATATCCTTTGAGGATGTAAGTACTGTCTGATTCATCCCATCGTATAGAATTAGCAGATATTTTATATTCGAGCCTGTTGTCGTTAAACTTCTCAAGGTTAAAGCTATAACCCACGTTAGATACATAATCAAACCGGTTAACGTACACAAATTCGTTGTCGCTTATCTGTTTATAAACATCCTGGTTTTTACGCACTTCGGGATTGCTTTTCAGGTAAGTATATCGAAAATCATTAAACCCTTTGCTTGCCCCGGGTACAAAAAATACTCCCATAACAAGCGCAAGTACTGATATGATGGCTGCACCCATAATGTACGGCCTTAAAAAACGATTAAACGAAATGCCCGAACTGAGGATAGCAATAATTTCGGTATTATTGGCCAGTTTAGAAGTAAACCATATAACCGACAGGAACAGGAAAATAGGGAAAAGCAGGTTGGCAAAATAGATAGTAAAATCGACATAATATTCCAGCACCTGCAGAAAAGGCACTTTCTTGGCAATCATTTTACCCACTTTTTCAGATACGTCAATAACAATACCTATCGGAATAAAGAGGAACAACATTACAAAGAATGTAGCGAGGTAACGTTTTAAAATGTACTTATCTATTAGTTTCATTTACACAGTTGTAATGTTGTAAAGTTCAAAAGCTATAAGTCAATCTGAAATCTTCAATCTTAACTTATAATCTCTGGCTCATCTGCTTTACCATCTTCTCTTTCCAGGCATAAAAATCGCCTGCTATAATACGCTCCCTAGCCTCGCGCACCAGCCACATGTAAAACCCAAGGTTATGTATTGTGGCTATCTGCTTGCCTAAAAATTCATTCGCCGCAAATAAGTGCCTTAAATAAGCTTTGGTGTACTCGGTATCTACAAAGGTTATGCCCATTTCATCAAGCGGAGAAAAATCATCTTCCCACTTCTTATTCTTTATGTTAATTGTGCCGTTGGCGGTAAACAGCATACCGTTCCTGGCGTTTCGCGTAGGCATTACACAGTCGAACATATCTACACCTAACGCAATATTTTCTAAAATATTGATTGGCGTACCCACACCCATAAGGTAACGCGGTTTGTCTTCGGGCAAAATGCTGCACACCACATCGGTCATAGCATACATTTCCTCGGCCGGCTCCCCTACTGATAATCCGCCTATGGCGTTACCCTGCGCGCCTGCATTAGCTATGTACTCAGCCGATTGCTCACGCAGGTCTTTATACGTACTGCCCTGCACTATCGGGAAGAACGTTTGCTCATATCCATACTTAAAAGGCAGTTTTTCCAGATGAGCAATACACCTGTCCAGCCAGCGGTGCGTCATGTGCATAGAACGTTTGGCGTAGCGGTAATCGCACGGGTAAGGCGTACATTCATCAAATGCCATGATTATGTCGGCACCTATGGTACGCTGAATTTCCATAACGCTTTCCGGAGAGAAGAAGTGGTATGAGCCATCAATGTGGCTCTTGAACTTTACGCCTTCTTCCTTAATCTTCCTGTTGGCTGAAAGCGAATATACCTGGTAGCCCCCGCTATCGGTAAGGATGTTGCGGTCCCAGTTCATGAACTTGTGCAATCCGCCTGCTTTTTCCAAAATATCGGTTTGCGGGCGAAGGTATAAGTGATAGGTATTACCTAAAATAATATCAGGGTTGATCTCTTCCTTTAACTCCCTTTGGTGCACACCTTTAACCGATGCTACCGTGCCTACAGGCATAAAGATAGGGGTTTGTATGGTGCCGTGATCGGTAGTGATGCTGCCGGCACGGGCTTTGGAAAGAGGATCTTTAGTAACTAAATCAAATTTCATATTCCGTTTTTACGGGTGCAAAGATACTATTTCAGAGTTTAGATTTTGGATTTTAGGTTTAAAACCTTACTGAAGCAGGTTAAAATCATACATTTGGTAAAACTACTCTATATGCTGGTTTTATATATTGGGAAGCTTAATGCGGTAAAACGATATAAATACATACAGATCCTGATGTACTGTGCTGTATTTTTTATTGCTTTTACATCTGCGGCATTCGGAACTGATGGTTTTATAGCAGGAGTGGTAATAGTTATAGTGGGAGTTATAGTTTTATTATTGAAATACAATACAGCTAAAAATATAATTGTATTTAAAGACACACAAATAATACATCAGATAGCTACTGATAAAGAAGCAATTTTAGATTATGAGGATCTCAAAAGCATTGAGTTCCTAAACCTGCCGAAGCAGCAGAGTTATGCTTTAGTACAGTTTGCAGGCTCAAGATTTAAAGTAGTT
>JAEWKB010000094.1 GCA_023386255.1 Bacteroidota bacterium | reverse complement strand
TGACATTATTCTGTTTATAAAATCTTAATTGTTACCTATGTTTCTTTATTTTTTCTCCATCCGGATATAATTGATTAAATTTGAGGATATAATGCCGACGGAACTATGCTGAACTACGACGACCTCTCTATACCCCAGGCCACCGATATACAAAATGAACTACGCCACAGGGTTTCTCTTGTTACTGAACTTACAAGTATTACTACCATAGCCGGCGGCGATATTTCGCACAACAAGTTTAGTAATGTGGTGTATGCAGGTATTGTTGTATTAAGTTACCCACAGATGAAGGTGCTTTCCTACTCTTTTGCAGAGGCAAAAACAAAATTTCCTTATGTGCCGGGTTACCTGGCATTCCGTGAAGTGCCCGCACTGCTGGAGGCCTGGAGTCAGATACCTGTAAAGCCGGATGTTATGGTATTGGATGGGAACGGCATCGTTCATCCAAGAGAATATGGCATTGCCTGCCACTTTGGGGTCATGGCAGATACTGCTACTATCGGCTGTGCCAAGAGCATGCTATATGGCGGCTATGCACCGCTGGGCCTTGATAAATTTAGTGAGAGCGCCATTACAACCCCAAATGGTATTAAGGGCTATGCGCTGCGTACTAAAGACGGCGTAAAACCTGTATATGTTTCACCGGGCCATAAAGTCTCAATAGAAGACAGTGTAGAGATAATGAAGACATGCGTACTGAAACACCGGATACCTGAGCCTACACGCATGGCACATGAAAAGACAAATCTTTTTAGGGTTGGAACATTAAAGGCTGGATATCATGTAGTGGATGTGCAGGGAAGTTTGTTTTAGCTACTCAAAATTATCCCATATCTTTTCAAATTCTTTCCTGTTGTCCCAGTGCTGGCGGAAAGCTTCATCATGTATAGCTGATATGCGCTCCTTAAAATTGCCTACCATACCGTTGGCCGCTACATAATCAACTGCCTGCTTATAGCTGTTCAGCATGCTTTTATAGAAGGAGTCGTACTTGAGCTGCCGCTTTGCCGAATAACGTTGGGCGGTTTCTATATTATACAGCATCACATCGGCCACCACAAATGGGTCTACGCCCAGTGTCAGGAAGTTCTTTATATACTTTTGCGCAGTTGAGCGCCGCAGCTTGGGCCGTTTACCTTTTACAGGGAAATATTCGTTCAGTATCTTCTGCTTGGCCTCCTGCTCCAGTTTGTCTTCTTTGGGGTTAAAAACAAAATTATAATAAGCTTTTACATCACTAAATTTTTCATAAAGTGCAAGCAGCTGCTCTTCAAGCTCTTCTTTAGGAAGCGATGTAAGGTATTTCTTCAGGTCGCGTTTACTCATGGCATATCATTACATTCAAAAATAAGCGTTAATTTCATCATCAACAATTATCTGTAAAAAAGTTGCACAAAAAATATTTAATATAGTATTTTTGCATTCCTTAAAAAGAAGTCCAAAACTAAATCAACTGACTGTGGAGAACCCGAGTGCGCTAAAGCTGATCAATAAAATGCAGCTTGACCTTTTTAAAAATGGTTTTGATGCAGAAACCCTAATTGCCGACCTTAAAAAACTACGTGAATATGCCCTTGAGGAGCAAAACCCTACGCTGGTAAAGGCTATACGCTTAACATATGAGCACCTTGAAGAAAATGGCGCTTTCCTTATCCCTATTCCTGATGATGAGCCGTTAGAGGGCGAAGAAGGAACATCAGGCAGTGCTGCAGGCAACGAGAATAACATGGAAAGCCTTGAATACCTGTTATCTCTGTTTAGCGACCTTAAGCACAAGAACAACCTGCTTGACCTGAAAGAATATAATAAAGCCCTTTTAGAGTTCTAAGAATTTAATATTGGTTATATATTTATAGTGGGAGCTGTTTGGAAACAAACAGCTTTTTTATTTTATGCTTCGGGTGCTGGTACTTACCTTTGCAAAAATTTTTATAAATGATACGCTTTTTTAAACTGATAGCTACCCTTGAGGGTATTTCTGCCATTGCACTTTTCTTTATTGCCATGCCGCTTAAATACATTTGGCAGAATGATTCGCTGATACGTCCTGTAGGTATGGCCCATGGTGTCCTGTTTACCATTTACATAGTGTTTGCCGTAGTACTCAAGATTCAATACAAATGGGATTGGAAAAAATTCATAATCATTTGCCTGGCATCTATACCGCCACTGGGAACATTTTATATTGAATATAAATATTTCAGGAATACAGCTTCTTAATGCGCCAACTGTTCAACAGTATATATGATTTTTTTGAAGGGTTAGATATTAGCCCTTTTTCCGCATTGTACCTTAGTGTAGCCGTAAACATTTTAATAATTTGCATTATAGCGGCCGTGCTGGATTTTATAGCCCGGAAGGTGCTCATAATTACTTTCGCTTTTATAGCAAGACGTTCTAAAACTACATTTGATGATTTTTTGGTAGAAAATAAAACGTCACGCTACCTGGCCCACCTAATGCCGGTGCTGTTTATATACCAGGCAGTACCAATTGCACTAAAACGGTTTGTATATTGGGAAGCCATGTTCTCTAAAGGTATTACCATCATTATAATATTACTGAGTTTATGGATCATTCGCAGCATCTTTAACGCGCTGCGTGATTACCTTAAGCAGCAGCCTGGCTATAACGATAAGCCAATAGACAGTTACATTCAGGTTGTTATGATTGTACTGTGGATATTTGCCATAACAGCCATTGTGCTGCTGTTGTTTGATACCACAATGGGTGCACTGCTGGGTACATTCGGAGCCATTTCAGCTATAATTATCCTTATCTTTAAAGATACGCTATTGGGTATTGTAGCCAGTGTGCAGGTTAGCGTGAATGACATTGTGCGTATTGGCGACTGGATAACCATGGAAAAGTTTGGTGCTGATGGCGACGTTATCGAGATAAATCTTGCTACTGTAAAAGTGCGTAATTTTGATAACACCACCACTACAATACCAACGTACAGTTTAATATCCGATTCATTTAAAAACTGGCGGGGCATGCTAAATTCGGGCGGGAGGCGCATAAAAAGGCACATCCTGATAAAGGCAAACAGCGTTAGGTTTGTAAAAAATGATGAACTTGATGGGTTGAAAAAGGTTCAGCTTTTAACTTCGTACATTGAGCACAGGCAGGCTGATATTGATAAATACAACAGCCAGAACAGCATTGACAAAAGCCTTGCCATAAACGGGCGTAACCTTACCAACCTGGGCTTGTTCCGCAAATACATCAACAGTTATATAGAAACACATCCGGGGGTAAATAAGGATATGACCATCATGTGCCGCCACCTGCAGCCTACTGAAAAAGGAATACCTATAGAGATTTACGTATTTACGTCAGACAAGCGCTGGATAAATTATGAATATATCATGGCCGACATTTTTGACCACATCATTGCTGCTGTGCCTTATTTTGACCTGGAAATATTCGAGTTGCCTACAACCGGAGGATATACAGAAGCTTAAGGTTTCTCTATCCTGTCCTTAACATACTCAATCTTAGTTTTGCCATGAGCTGACGGCCGGCCAAAGCTGTCCAGGTTGACCATAGTGATGTTATCAACCGTAATTATTTTTTCCTGCGTCATTTTATTACGCACTTCCGATCGTAGTGTTAGTGACGTGCGGCCAAAATTCACCACATCAATACCAATCTCTATGATATCGCCCTGTTTGGCTGAACTCATAAAGTTGATCTCACTCATGTGTTTCGTAACAACACGCTGGTTTTCTAACTGTATTATTGAATACAAGGCAGCCTCCTCGTCAATCCACGCAAGCAGCCTTCCGCCAAACAACGTGCCGTTTGGGTTTAGGTCTTCAGGTTTAACCCATTTTCTGGTATGGAATCTCATAGTGTAACTTTTTCCAGTGCCAAAGTTACAATATCTGCATGGTCAAATGCCAATTCCGGCAGTTTTTTAACCGAAAACCATTTCGCTTCGGCAGCATCATCGGCACCTACTGCCTCTGCCCCTTCAGACGCAATACCCATATATGCTATTGATACTGTGTGGTGCCTTGGGTCGCGGTGTGGCTTGCCAAATGCACCAAGCTGTTGCAAATTTTCCACCTTTAGTCCTGTCTCCTCCTCCAATTCCCGTGCGGCGGCATCGGCAAGGTCTTCGTGTTCATCTACAAAGCCGCCGGGCAATGCCCATTTTCCTTTAAATGGGTCATTCTTCCGTTGTATAAGTAATATCTCATGTCCCTCTTTTCCTTTTCGGAATATAACGGCATCTACTGTTACAAATATGTTTGATGTTCTCATATTTAGCTTTAATAGCAACAAATTACACTAATTTCAGAAATTGGCATAACTACTATAGCTAATTATTAGTGAAATTTAACTCTACATAATAAGTATAGCTTTTAAGATGTCGTAAATTTGTATATACAAGATAAGACAATCATGAACAATATAAAAATAAGCGTGCTCGACCAGTCTCAGGTGGGCCGCAATGAAACTCCTGCACAGGCACTGGCCAACTCCGGCAAACTTGTACAGTTGGCCGATGAGCTTGGATTTGAGCGCTACTGGGTGAGCGAGCACCACAACTTTAGGCTGGTAGCCGGCACCGCACCCGAAGTACTTATACCCTACTTGGCCTCACGCTCTCAACGCATACGCGTAGGCAGCGGCGGTATTATGTTGCCCAACCACAGCTCCCTTAAAATGAGTGAGAATTTTGGGCTGATGGCTAACCTTTTCCCAGGCCGTATCGACTTCGGTATTGGCCGTGCACCGGGAGGCGACAGGCTGTCGGCACACCTGCTTAACCCATCTAATACGTTCAGCGAAAAAGACTTTTATAACCAGCTGCTTGAAGTGCAGAGCTTTCTTAAAGGTGATGATACACCGGATACCGTACATGCCAAAGTAAAAGCATACCCCATACCGGAAATTATGCCCGAATTGTGGATACTTACCTCCAGCGGGGGTAGTGCACAGTTTGCCGCGCACTTTGGGATGGCACTTTCATTTGCACATTTTATAAATCCGCAGGGTGGCCCGGAGACGGTGGCGGTGTACCGTGATGCTTTTCATGCTTCGAAACACCTGGCAGAGCCTAAGGTTAATGTAGGCATTTTTGCCTTTTGCAGTGAGGATGAGCAAAAGGTTGCCGACTGGACCACGGAGTTTGACTACCGCATGCTGCACATTGAGATGGGTGCTACGGGAGACCTGCCCTCTCTAGCCGAAATTAAAGCAATGGACTACAACATGCACCAGCGCGCACGTATAGCCTGGAACCGTAATCGCTTTATTGCCGGTACACCCGATGTTGTTGAAGCAAAGCTTAAAAAGCTTGCTGACGATTATAATGTAGATGAAATAATGATTGCTACCTGGGCTGAAAATTTTGAGGACAGGAAAAGATCATATGAACTTATTGGCAGCATGTTTGGGTACAAAAAAAGTAAAGCCTCTTGAAAAGAGGCTTAGGAAAATAAACATTATAAGATAATAGGCTCTAATATAATTGATTTTATTTCGGCATCAGAAAGCGTTGGAGCCGTTGCTACCAATAAAAAATGATAGTCTGAAACAGAATCAAAATCAATGGTTGGTGAAATTAAATAAGTATTAAAATTATTATAAGTATTATTAGATGTATTATGTGTTAAATAATATCCTCTACCCATCCATTCTTCTGTGCCTGTTTCACGATTGCCTTTTATGATTTTTACATAAAAATCTTCGTTATCGGTTATTGAAGAGGAAATATTACGCGTTGTTAATTTAATATTTAATTTCTTGGGCAACATGTTTGGTTCTCCTGCAATATAATTAAGCTTTTGGCTGATGTCAAAATAAGATAAGTTCGGAGTTCCATACTTTAAAATAAAGCTACCCGCTTTAAGCTTGACAGTACCTGTAGGATTATAATTTAAATCAGATACATGTTCAGAATTAATTATCATACATCCATTGTGACCTTTTTGTACCACGTGCGTTGTGTTGAATGAACTCCATTGCCTGAACGAAAGTACGTTATCAATATTCATTGCTTTAGGCCTTCCTTCCCATCTTGCAGGAATTTCAGATTTTATGCTTAATATATTTATATTTTCACAAAATGATGACGGTGGTATAAATTCAATAGGCAGAGCCAATGGAGCATCATTAATATGTAGGCTTCTAAAATTCTCATTTATCAGGTATGTATATCTTGCTCCAGGACTAAAGCGATTGCCTGTTATATCTACTACAAGAGGGATATTTTTATTATTAAGATTTACGTTAGAGCAATCAATAAATGCTAAAGGAATATTTGTTTCATTATTTTCTAAAAAATTATCACGGATGATAATGTGAAGTGAATTCGATTTTATAAATGCCCCTACCGGATTACCATTAGTATCTTCTGAGGGTCCGGTATAATGAAGGATGTCATTATGAAGAATAAGATTTTGGGAACCAAATTGGCCGTTATTAACAGAGTGGATTCTGCTAAGATCCTGAATAGCATATTGTCTGAAATTTATAATACGATTATTTTCGACGGTATTAATATCACAGGCTACCATCTTAATCCCAATTTCAAATCCTTCGATATAATTTTCAGATATCACTGAATCAAATACTTCGTATAGATTTATGGCAACCAAACCATCATTGTTAATGTTCCTTATAAAACACCTGTTTATTTTAACCCTTAAAATCTGAATATTTTCTGAAGGGTCACTTCCTATATCTTCATTAATCTGAATTGCTTTTTTGCATTGAAACGATAAATCCTCAAATGAAGCAGTATTAGTAGCTGTAGGATGACCAGTATTATTAACCATTTTAAATATTGGTTTAGGACAATCAGAAACTAAAATTGAATCAATCCCATGACCAAAAAGAATATGATTTAAATCCATATTCAATTGTACTGAATCATCAAAGTAATAGGAATGATATTTTGGAAAAAAAACTTTTTCAGTAAAATCAACTGCATTTTGCACAGCCTTAGTCCAATAACTTGTACCATCATGCCACCATTGAGGTACAGCATATTCAATTTTTGGATTTCCATTTAACTTGCCTGTGCCAAGACAATTAAATATTTGATAGATACCTGCCTCAATGGCGCCATCAATAGTTAAAGTAACATCATCATTAACTGTAATAACTGCACCCTTTCTAAATTTAAGTGTAATGTTCTCAGGAATAGGTAATGATGATGTAACGGTTAAGCTGTTGCTTATATACAAGGTAGCATCACCAGTAATGGTGTTAACAGCAGTTTGAAGATCAGAAAAATTTGCAGGAGACGGAGCGGTAATATAATTGCTTATCGCCATTTTTAAAATATTTCACAAATCTTAGGAATTAACTAAAACATTATTGATCGTACGACAGTGCAAAGATACGGCAACATTTGAGCTTATTGCTGAAGCCGCTTATTCAGTAAATGTTAAAGTTTGTAAACTTTCCATAATCTATTTAACCCATATAAAATTACTATTTTTGAATTATAAAGAAAATGGCATAATTGTATAAAGTATTGTTGCTTTTAATTAAATAACTTACCGCCCTTACTCTTCAATCACCTGCTTATGGAATATGCTGTTGGCGATATTGTCCGGTTAAGATCAGGCGGCCCGTTAATGACGGTTGATTATGTTGTAGGCACGGGCGATGATGATTCGCTTTTATATGAAGAAGGCTTTGCTTATGGCGATGTGGTGTGCCAGTGGTTTAACGGTACCGCTCTGCATGCAAGATGTTTTAAACCATCTGTGCTGATAAAGCCTGCGCTGGCATAATTTTCGTAGTACATTAAGATATATAATCCCGCGGTAAAGTTAAACCATAGATTTACTAAACTGTAAAAGATTATAAATTAAAATCCCCCGACATGTGTATATGACGGGGGAGAAATAATAGAATATAACAGGTGCCTTAGCTTGTATAGCGTTCGTTTGTTTCTTCAAAATCCTCATCATCCGATGAAATGGACTGATTTTGGTCCTCATCAAGGTCTACATTATCTGTAAGAATGTAGTTGTCCTGGTTAAAGGCGTCCGAATATGGGCCGTTGCCACCTTCTGCATCCCATGTGTTTTGCTGTTTGGTATCCTTATAATCAAGCTCATCAGACATATTAGATGGCTCAGTATCTTTTGTGTAGGTTACTCCGGGCTGTTCCATGGCCAGGTACTTATCTGTGTCATCATTGCCATCTTCGTTGGCTGACAGGTCTTGTGCCCCCTCATCATCGCCAGTGTCAGTGCGGTCGTCATTCAGGCTGTCGCTCCCGGTATAATCATTCCGGTGGAACTCATTGCGCTGAGTAGTATCTCCGTTGCCCTGGCTCTGGTCGCGCAGTTCCTCATTTTCAGTATTAAATTTTGGTTCTTTATCCATAGCATTTCAATTTAGGTTAGAACAGCAGCATAGTGCTCAGTTCATTAAGTTTACGTAGCCTTAGGTTCGTTTTAAGCAGGTTTTTAATAAGCTGGTTGCAAGACAGCTCATCTACTTTATTTACCTCTCTTTCAAATTCGGCGGCTGCTTTTTCAAATGAAACCGTGTTTACAGCATTAATGCTGCCTTGCTGTTTAGTAATTATACGTTCCATGGTAGTTATTGTTGATAGGTTAATAAGGTATTTTGTTTTCCTCTAAATTACCATCTTATTTTATAATTATAATGAAAGGTTTTATTAAATAAAAGCTAATTTTAAGTATTACTTTCTGATATACGTATATAATTTTAATTATCAATTAGTTACAACCACTTCCTACAACTGAAACTATTAACACTAATTTAAAAATTCCGTGTAAGTAAAAGCTTATTTTTATTAAAAATAAATGCCATGGATATTACTTTTATAAACGACCCAAAACTGTCTATATTCCTGCCTGTACTTTACTCGGCCTGGCAGGACGATACAATTACAAAAAAAGAATTACAGGGAATAAGCCGTTTTATAAATAAACAGGAATGGCTTACAAAAGCCGAAAAAGATTTTTTGAAATCTAAGATTGCTACTGATACCCCACCGGGAAGGTCGGAGCTTTTTCACTGGAAAGAAATGATAGATAAAGGCCTGCAGGGTAGCAAACCCAATAACCTTACAGAGTTAGGGCTTTTAATTTCTAACTTTGAGAGAGAAGCATTTAAACAGGAAGATATTGCCGCTATTTCACCCGCCTTTGCTGAATTGGAATCATCATTAGGCATTGCGGCGAGTGAGGTTATAGCGGGCTTCCGCCACAATAACAACACCATAACCCACAGCCATAATACAATAGAAAGCTTTAGTATAGGTAATATGACAGCTTTGCTAGACGGAGAGCAGGCTGGTATAATCAATAAAGTAAAACAAATTATCAGCAGCAGGGAATTTGCTTTGAAAAAGAATACCGATAGCAATGCTTATCGTGAAGAAGTACTGGAATGGTGTAAAATTTTGGCAGATAAAGGACTGGGGGCTTATGCTTACCCCGAAGCCTACGGTGGCAAAGGTGATATGGAAGGATATTTTTCAATTATGGAAACCCTCAGCTATCATGACCTTAGCCTTGTAATTAAGTTTGGTGTACAGTTTGGGCTTTGGGGCATGAGCATATTGTTTTTAGGTACAGAAAAACATTTCCGGACATACTTACATGATGTAGGTACGCTTAAACTTCCCGGGTGTTTTGCAATGACCGAAACTCATCACGGCTCCAACGTTAAAGGCATTGAAACTACGGCAACCTACAATCATTCCCGGCGGACCTTTATCATTAGTACTCCACAAAAATATGCGCGTAAAGAATATATAGGAAATGCTGCCGTACACGGGGAAATGGCTACTGTATTTGCCAAACTTATTATTGACGGTAAAGATTACGGCGTAAATGCCTTTATAGTACCAATTAGGGATAAACAGAAGAATGTATTACCCGGCATTACTATTGAAGACTGCGGCCATAAAATGGGCCTTAATGGCGTAGATAACGGGATAATCAGTTTTGATAATGTTACCATACCTTATGATGCCATGCTCGACAAGTTTGCACAGGTGAATGAGGCAGGTGAATTTGAAAGCCCTATACCGAGTGATAATAGGCGTTTCTTTACTATGTTAGGCACTTTGGTGGGCGGACGTATCGGAATACCGAGATCGGCGCTTGCAGCGGCTAAAAC
>JAEWKB010000017.1 GCA_023386255.1 Bacteroidota bacterium | reverse complement strand
CCCTGCGCTGTATAATGCGGTTAAAAAAAGTGGATTTACCCACATTAGGCCTTCCTACTATGGCTACGATGTTATTCATTCTAATATTTATTATTTTGCAAAAGTAGTTATAAAAGTAACTAGCCACAAGGCAAAAGCCACTAGTTTATAATGTTATATATTGCTTGTGCCTTTTGGCTTATGCCTCTTTACTTATTGTTATACCCAAACCTCCTTAACTGATAGGCATTATTCCTCCAGTCTTTGTTCACTTTTACAAACATTTCTATATGTATTTGCTTACCGAAAAACTTCTCCAGGTCGGCACGGGCCTGCATTCCCACTTTTTTTATGGCAGAACCCTTATGCCCTATGATAATACCCTTCTGGGTATCGCGCTCTACCATGATGACAGATTTTATCCGGATAATATCCTCTTCTTCAATAAACTCTTCTGTTTCTATTTCAACCGAATAGGGTATCTCCTTTTCATAGTTGATAAGGATTTTTTCGCGGATGGTCTCATTCACAAAAAAACGTTCGGGCTTATCCGTTAGCGCATCTTTAGGATAGTAGGGAGGCGACTCGGGCAGCAGTTCCAGTATTCGGTTAAAAACGTTGGCTACATTAAAATTTTCAAGCGCTGAGATAGGGTAGATTTCCGCATTCGAGACTTTTTCTTTCCAAAGCTGCATTTGCTCCTCCAGCTGCTCCTGGCTTGATTTGTCTATTTTATTAAGTAACAGCAGTACCGGTATCCTGGCCCTGATGATCTTGTTGAAAAAAGCCTCGTCCTTCAGCTCTTTTTCGCCAATTTCAACCATGTATATCAACACATCGGCATCTTCAAAAGCCGATTTTACAAAATCCATCATAGAGCTTTGCAATTCATACGCCGGCTTGATAATACCGGGGGTGTCTGATAACACTACCTGAAAATCCTCGCCGTTTACAATACCCAGTATGCGGTGCCTTGTGGTTTGTGCTTTTGATGTTATGATGGAAAGCCGTTCACCAACAAAAGCATTCATTAGTGTACTCTTGCCTACATTGGGATTGCCTATTATATTTACAAAACCTGCCTTATGTGCCATAGTTTTAATTTTAAAAGAAGCTAATACGCAATTTAAACATTTTCTGCTGTATCGTCAATAGTGCCTTCGGGTGTAAACAGTGCTTTAACACAAGCCGACTTATCTTTCAGGAACTGGTACTGGAAACATTCGTCATTAAAGTCTGCCGGTGTAAAAACAAAATGCAGGCTGGCAATACCGCTGTTGTGCAGTGTGGTAGCAATTTCATTTAGCTCGTTATAAAGCACAGGTATATGCTCGGGCGCTGCTTTCAAAAAATAACATGTCTGTAGCGGCTTGCAATGCTCAAACGCCTGCATGAGCTTTACCAGTATATCTTCCACAACACTGCTTTCCACCGGGCTTTCCGGCAGCATTTGCAGTTCATAAGTAAATAGTAATACCATGTTCCTGTTGATTATTGCAACTACAAGCTGCTTTAAATAAAAAAACCCACCAGTTGTTATGGTGGGTCTTCCTTTGTAGCGGGAACAGGACTCGAACCTGTGACCTTCGGGTTATGAGCCCGACGAGCTGCCTACTGCTCTATCCCGCGCTGTTTGTGAGTGCAAATATACAACTGATATTTGGAATAGCAAGTATTTATTGTAAAATTATTAATTAAATAGGTTTATAATTAAAAAAGCCCTCATTAAGAGGGCTTTTGCTACTACCATAAAACCACTAAAATCCATTAACCCCTGCTGAGGATAATGTAACCTTCTGTACTGCCGGAACCGTAATATAGCCTAAGGCGGTTATCGGCCAGGCTTATCTTACTGGTTTCAACAGCTCCGCCCTTATATGCAAGTTCAAGATAGGGTGTGCCATCCTTAACATTTACCTTACATGTACCTTCGCCGCTTACTGAGCCAAATGAGCAGCTGAAAGTATCTTTGTTTATAGCAAGGAAACTGTTATTGTATTGCTCCATCATCTGGCTAAAGCCTTCTTTAAGGCCTTCTTTGGCCTCATCATCAAGCTGTTTTGGGTAATCAGGTGCGAAGGTTAAATTTTGTGTAACCATGTCATAAGTAACACCCGCGGCATTAAAGCCGCAAATTCTCCATGTGCCCTGCAGGTTTTCGCCGGTAAGGCTTTGTGCTGATGCAAAGGCTGTGGTAATACAGAACATTACCACAGCATAAACTGTTTTAATCATAACTAACTCGTTTTTTGATTGATTGATTACGGGTTAGACGCAGCATCAAAAAATTAGTTACAACTTTTAGTAGAATTATCTGGTATATACCATGTCAATCCTTTGTACAGGGTCAATTGTAATAAAAAGCTTCTTGTCTTTTAGCGCCACCGGCATATCGTAAGAGATGCCATCATCACCTTTTACGGTTAAAAACTGCTTACCGTCTTTTTCGGTAAGGCTGAACACGTTGGTTTCAGATCCTCCCGCCATAGCCATTTTCATAAAGGCGCCGTCAAAATCTACAAATGCCCCATTAAATTGGGCTGCATTCTGCTTCATGCTTTCCTTTATGGCCGGTAGTGCTTCAGGTCCTGCCTGCGCCTGCATTTCGGGCGAAAGTGTTATTGCTTCTGTTTTTAAGTCGTAACTGATGCCCGATGCGCTGAAGGCTGCAATGTTCCAGTGGCCCTGCAGGTCTTTGTTGGTAATTTTTTGGGCAAAAGCTGCCGATGTTACAAATAGTGCCGCAAGGGCTAAGAAAAGATTTTTCATAAAAATAAAATTACTGTTCGTTATTGATTTGATGATTCTGTAGTACAGACGAATACATTACAAATTTGTTACTAACAAAAACTCCGGCACGGTGGCCGGAGTTTATGATCAATTGCGCTCTATTATTCTTTCCTGAAAATAAAATCAGCGGTTTGGCCCTGGTCACTAAGGGTAAGGTAGAGCTGCTTGTCTTTCATTACAACTGGCAGATCGGTTGTTGAACCGTCCGGTTTTTTAAATGCCAACATTTGTTTCCCGTCCTTCTCTGTAAGGGTAAAGTCGCCGGTTTCTGCTTCAGGCCCTACGGCAAGCTTCATTGTACCTCCCTTAAAGTTCAGATACGATGCACTAAGCGGCCCTACAGCCTGCTTCATGCCTTCTTTAATGCCTGTAATGGCTTCGGGTGACAGCTGTGCCTGCATTTCAGGCGAAATAGTTACCTCTTGTGTTTTAAAGTCAAGAGCTATGCCTTGCGAGGTGAATCCTGTCATCTTCCAGTTACCCTGCAGTTCTTTGTTGGTTAATTTTTGCGCGAAGGCCAGCGTAGTACAAAGGCAGGCTGCAAGGCACAGGTACAATAATTTTTTCATAAAACAGGTTTAAGTTGCACTGGCTAATGTATTAAATAAATGATAGATAAAATGATTTTACTGCCTTAATTTGAAGTTTATTTAAATGTGAATTTATCAGAAGCCCTTATATTTCTACCCCTGAAAGATTAACTTTGTTAAAAATTTATTAAATTAGTCCCAAACCCTAAAACCGTAAAATATGGAACCAATTGATGTATTAAGGCCAACGTTTCACGAACTTCAGCAGGCTATAAACAATTACAAGAACATCCTTAAAGACAGCCCTGCGCTTGTATCACTCTTTAACCAGGGCCAGTGGTTTAGTTATACAAGGGAGAATTTTGAAATCTCTTCCAGCTATGTGCATGCCTATCCGGGAGTGCTGGGCGGGCAACTTGTGTTTTTAATGATACCTTCGGCGTATGACAATAAAGACACTCCAAACATTCAGGATTACGTGCAGCTTTGCCCGATAAGCCTTGAAGACAGAAGCAACAGGATATCATCTAAAACAGCGCTGGCCAGGATAAACAGGTGGCATAATAACCATGCCCACTGGATACCAACGCAGGTTGACAGCGAATATGGCATGTTCCAGGCGTTTAATATATCGAGCGAAGACTTTGAAGACGAGTTTGTATTTATATCACTAGGATTACTGGCTGCTGCAGATGTTGATTCACCCGACAGGGCTGACATGATTGTAGGAAACGGAAACTTAAATGCTATGGTTTATGATGATTTTGTAAAACCCGTACCGCCTTTCGGTGCCAGTGCTGCTGCAAGCAGTTTTTATTTGTTAAGTCTATAATTTTTTAGCATGTCGTTTACAGAAGTATATAATTTATTAAATCTATTATCCCCGGGAATATTATTCTTGGGGATAATTTTAGGTATCTATACCTATAGGAATTTAGATATTATTCATCGGGGGATTACTGTATATTTAATAATAATGTTGCTTGTTGATATGACCGGACGAGTATTTGAATATTTATATGGAAATAATTTATTTATATTACTTATTTATAGTCTAATTGAAGTTACAATGTTTACATATTTTTATTTCAAATATATATTTCAAAGGCTGCATTATATAGCCTTAGTATTTAGCTCTATAGGTATAATATATATATGTTGGGAGATTGTAAAATTTAAAAATAATATTGTTGATTTCCAACCTTATTCTAAAGTTGTTGACAATGCTGTAATAATATATCTATCATTAACATTTTTATATGAGAAAATAATTGAATTTAAACAGTTTAGATTTCAGGAATTTTATATACAGCTAGCAGTACTTATCTTCTTCACTGTTAACTCAATTATATTTTTGCCTCTAAATTTTATTTTAAACCAAACTGCAGGAAAATATTTTTGGCAATTAATTTTACTTATAACGGTAATATTCTACTCTTACCTCACTTACTCCATTTGGCAAAACGCCCGCCAAAACAAATTGAAAACTAAGCGTTCATAATCTAAATCCGATTGTTCGCTATTAAACCGCTTTTACTTACAAGGCTTTTGCTTTTTCTGTAGGGTTACAGTTATAAAATAAATATTTTTGTACTCTTGTTATTAATGCTGTTGTATGGAGAAGTGGCAGGACCCCAATGTTATCGCCCTCTGGATTGCTATTGTAGTAGTACTTATTGTTACCATAATACTTTTTGTGGTGCGCATTATGCATATTGGCTATAAGCGCATGACCGAAGCTAACCTGCGTGAGGCACAGCTAAAGCTGGAGCACCAGCAAAAGCTTATGGAAACCAACCTGGTGGCGCAGGAAAATGAACGCCGCCGCTTTGCAGCCGACCTGCACGACGGGCTTATTGGCAAGCTTACCCTCATCCGGATGAAAAGCCAGATAGGCGCAGGCCCTGCCGAAGTGGAAACTCTGCTGGAGGAAAGTATTACCGATGCCCGCCGCATTTCGCACGACCTTACCCCGCCGCTCCTGGAGCATTCTACCATAGCCGAACTTATAGAAAACCTGCTGGACCCGTGGCAGCAAAAGATGCATATTGACTTTAAGTCTGATGTGAGGGTTCAGTCCGACCTCCCGCCGGAGCAGAAACTACAGCTGCTGCGCGTGGTGCAGGAACTACTTACCAACATTATAAAACACGCGCAGGCACAAAAAGTTACTGTACATTTGCGACATTCGCCTAACCTGTTATTCCTTTGCATGACAGATGACGGTCACGGATTTGACACTACACAGCTTCGTAAAGGGCTTGGCCTTAGCAGTATGGAGCTGCGCATGCAGTATCTTAACGCAAAGCAAAAAGTGAAATCGGCGCCGGGCAAAGGCACACGTACCATAATTGCAGCACAAACCATATAGCCATGGAAAATATAAACATAGCCATAACCGATGATGATGCCCTTATAGTTACCCTGCTGCAGGGCTACCTGCACAACCGCGAAGGTATTGAAGTACTTTTTACCGCCGGGAGCGGGGAGGAACTGCTGGAAAAGCTGGCAGTTGCCGCTATGCTGCCCGACGTGCTGCTGCTTGACCTGAAGATGACGGGCATGGATGGCATTGAGGCTACCACACAGTTAAAGGCGCTGTATCCGGATATTAAGGTTATTGTAGTGTCATCGCACTACCAGAAGATGTTTATGGGCTTTATGCTGAAAACGGGTGTATCGGCGTTCCTGCCCAAAGGAGTGTCACCAGTAGAGCTTGTAGATGTTATAAAGATTGTGCACCGGCAGGGCTATTACTTTAAAGATGACCAGCTGCATGTAATAAGGGAGCAGATACCTGTCAAGGCGCCCAAGCCGGAACTTAATGATGATTCTGCCCTTTCTGAACGTGAGGTTGATGTGTTGCGGCTCATCTGCCAGCAGAAGACAGCAAAGGAAATTGGCGATATCCTCTTCATTACCCAGCGCACCGCCGAAGGCCACAAGAACAACCTGTTTGCCAAAACGGGTGCTAAAAACATTGCCGGCCTGGTTATATATGCCATACAACATGGCATAATTAAAGTAGAAGAGCTTCCGCTTATTTCCTGAATTTTCCCTCCGTACTTACTGCGTAAAATTACCTGTTTTTGTAAATCAGGTAATTTCTACCTGTTGTGGGTATGCATTTCTGTGCAACTTTGTCTCAGATAATAACAGTAACAATAACAAACAAAATATAAATCCTGATAAAGAGGGCAGGGTAGTAATACGGATGCTTTTACCCCCTAAAAGATACCGCTGTTTAAACCCCCTGAG
>JAEWKB010000268.1 GCA_023386255.1 Bacteroidota bacterium | reverse complement strand
GGCTTTCCTTAGCCCTGCTTATGGTTGTGCGGCAATTGCCGGGATTTATTTGTAAAATTTCACATATTTCTTCCTGGTCATACCCTTCAATAAACAACAGCGTTAATATAAGCCTGTAATTTTCCTTTAATGACTGTATTGCCGTCATTACCTGTTGCAGCTGCAGCTGCCGGAAATCAAGTTTGGCTTCATCGCTGTGGCTGTCATCCTCAACTTTGTACAATACATCGTCTAGCGGGTCCATAGCTGTTCTGTTTATCTTTTTGTAATTGTCCAGGCTGTGGTTTACCACAATCTTTTTTAACCAGGCGCCAAATGAAACTTCACCTTTAAAGGTATCAATCCTGGTAAACGCTTTAAGGAATGCTTCCTGCATAATATCTTCTGCCCAGTGTGCATCTTTTACTATACGCAGTGCAGTATTGTACATAGCCTTATAATACGTGTTATAAAGCTCGAACTGTGCATTGCGGCTTCCCTGCCTGCAGCGTTCTACAAGATTATTTATGTCCTTTGCGTGTTCCAAGTTGGTTAACCGGTTTGATATAATGACTGCAGATTTTTACTGATGTTACAGTTTTAAAAAAAAAAATCTTAAAAAAAATTATTTGTGAAAGTTATGAAATAAAAAAAGCGCCTGTAAAACAAGCGCTTGCAATTTTATAATCTTAAAAACTATTCCTTCATGGTATGATAAACGTTCATCACGTCATCATCTTCTTCAATTTTTTCAAGAAGTTTTTCAACGTCGGCAACCTGTTCAGGTGTTAGCTCTTTTGTTACCTGAGGTATCCTTTCAAAGCCTGATGAAAGTATGTCGATGCCGCGGTGCTCAAGTTCTTTTTGTATAGCTCCAAAGCTCTCAAAAGGAGCATACATTACGATACCGTCTTCATCTGCAAATATTTCCTCAACACCAAAGTCTATCATCTCAAGCTCCAGCTCTTCAACATCCTGTCCCTCAGCCGGTATGCGGAAGTTACAGGTATGGTCAAACATAAATTCCACCGAACCTTGTGTGCCCAGTGCGCCGTTACATTTATTAAAGTAACTGCGGATGTTGGCTACAGTACGGTTATTATTATCGGTCGCGGTTTCTATAAGTATGGCGATACCGTGGGGCGCATATCCTTCAAACAATACTTCTTTAAAGTTGGCAGTATCTTTGTCTGATGCTTTTTTAATGGCACGCTCAACATTGTCCTTTGGCATGTTGGCAGCCTTGGCATTTTGTATAACAGCCCTTAAGCGCGAATTGGTTTCAGGGTTAGGGCCGCCTTCCTTAACAGCCATCACAATATCTTTGCCTATTCTTGTAAACGTTTTGGCCATAGCCGACCAACGTTTCATTTTTCGTGCTTTCCTAAATTCGAACGCTCTTCCCATAATTAATTTATTAGCAGCACAAAAATAAACTTATTCATTATTTCTGCAAAAACTAATTTGAGGTTACTGCCAGTTTATTATACTTTAAATTATAAAGATCGGTAGCTATGCGTAAAGCCTCGGCAATACAGGCATCTGTTTTTAAAGATTTTATCTTCTGTTCGTTAATACTTGTAAAAAAATCATCATTGACCGTAGCTGCAGTGGCAGTGTTGGCAACTTTAAAGGTATATTCTTTTTCTGAGGCTGTGTTTATGTCTTTCCAAATTCCGTCCATTGAATGTACATCGGCAAAAACGTTATCAAAAGTAACAGGCAGTGCAGCTTTATCTCTCTTGTAGAGGGTCTCTATTCGCTTGTTAATGGATTCAATAAGGTCAAAGTCAGGATTTGCTTCAATACGTTTCCGGCTTAGTACAGCCGCCTGCTTTATAAGGTCATCCGGCAACTGCCTGAACTTTACCTTTACGGCAACACTGTCGTTCTTTATAGCATTGGGCATGCTGCTTTCGCGGGGCAGCAGCTTCTCAAAGAAAGATGGCATTTTTACATCAGGCGTTACACCCGTATACTGGCTGCTTTTTCCGGTAACACGGTAAAACCTGTCTATAGTTACCTTTACAAAATCCTGTTCGCTATCTTTTAAAGGCAATATAGTCTGCATAGTAGCCTTGCCCAGTGTATTGCTTCCTGCAATCAGCGCACGGTTGTAATCCTGCATTACACCTGCAAAAAACTCACTGGCAGAAGCCGAAAAGCCATTTACAAGCACCACCATAGGGCCATTGTATACAGTACCGCGCTGATAATCTTTAATAATATCATATGACTTTCCTTTGCCTGTAATTACTGCCATAGGCCCGGAGTCTATAAATAGTCCCGCCATTCGTATTACCTCATCCATACTGCCGCCGCCATTGTACTGCAAATCTATTATAAGGGCTTTTATTCCCTGCTGCTTTAGTTTTTCAACTTCACGGGCTACATCATCGGCACAGCCATTGGTACTGTTATCATCAAGTGCGGTATAAAAACTTGGTACTTTTACATATCCAACCGGGTCAGTCTCCCCCAGTACATAGCTGTAAACGCTGTGGTCTTCAGCTTTCATTATTTTCTTCTCCAGCTTTACCGAATATATTGTACCATCATTCTTGCGGAGTGTAAGCTCTACATTACGGTAGGTGTCCGATAGTACTATCCGGCTTATGGTTTCCATCGATGCGCATGTTACTGCATATTCCTGGTCATTAGCAGCAAGTTTGAGTAGCTGGTCGCCTTTGGTTATCTTTTGCGTTTTAAAGGCCGGGCCGCCGGGTACAATTTCTTCAACAACAATTTCTTCTTTATCATTCTGGCTTACATATAAGCCTAAAGAATAATTTTCTGTAGCTATGGATGACATGAACGAAGCTTTGTCATTATAGCTGAAATAGGTAGAGTGGGGGTCGAAATACGAACAGAAGGTAGAGAAGAACAGGTTGTAAAAGCTATTCTCGAAACCATCAGAAGGATTAAGCAACGTATTAACACGGCAAAGGTAAGACTCAGTTACCTTGTCTTTAGATACTGCACCTAGTTTAGCAAGGTGAACCTTTAATGAATCTTTGTTCTTGCTCATCTTCGAAATATCTTCAAGAACATCGTAAGTGATTTTCTTACGTATGAAATTCTTTATTTTACCGGGCTCTTTGTGGTATGGGAAAGCAGACCTGGAATAGAAGATCGTATCGCTGCTGTTGTATGCAATGTTCTCACGGTTTACTTCTTCTATATAAGCTTTTTTTCGCTCAAGTGCTTTCCTGTAAAGGGTAGTGAAATCGTTCATAAAAGCACATTCTCCGGCTTTCAGGTAGTCATCTATCAGGAATTTATGTTGTGCCAGCTGGTTGTACTCTTCTTGAAGGAACAGCGTGCTGTTGTCGTCCAGGTCTTCAATAATTGAATTAAAAACATAAACCGACAGGCTGTCGTCTATCGGTTTAGGCTTTATATGCGCTTCCTGCAGCACATAATTCACTTTAGAAAAAACATCGCATGCCTTTTCATGGTCCTGTGCCGCAACTGCAACCGGAAGCATGATAGTCAATGCGATCAGATTTTTCATAGCGGTTTATTTTTTATAAAACGGGAGCTTCACCACCCGTGCGGGGATGTCCTTGTTGCGTATCCTGATAAATATCTCGCTTTCAGGCGCAGCAAGCTCTGTTGGCACATAGCCAAGGCCAATCCCTTTGTTTAAGGATGGCGACATGGTGCCTGATGTTACAATGCCTATAGCGTTACCGTCTTTATCCACAATTTCATAATCATGACGTGGAATACCTCTTTCAACCAGTTCAAAACCAACAAGCTTACGTGTTACGCCTTCTTCTTTCTGCTTTTTAAGCGCTTCTGAATTTGTAAAGTCTTTGTTGAACTTGGTTATCCAGCCAAGGCCTGCTTCAAGAGGCGATGTGCTGTCGTTTATGTCGTTCCCATACAGGCAGAAACCCATTTCCAGCCTTAAGGTATCTCGTGCGGCAAGGCCGATCGGCTTAATGCCAAATGATGCGCCTGCTTCAAACACGCGGTTCCATATTTGTTCTATCTCAGTATTCTTTGCATATATCTCAAAACCACCGCTGCCGGTATAACCTGTTGCAGAAATTATTACATTTTCAACCCCTGCAAACTCAGCCACTTCAAAATGGTAATATTTAATTGCTGAAAGGTCAACCGATGTTAACGGCTGCATTGCCTCAACAGCTTTAGGGCCCTGTATGGCAAGCAGTGAATAATCATCAGATATATTGCGTATATCTACACCCAGGTCATTTTTTGATGATATCCAGTTCCAGTCTTTTTCAATGTTCGATGCATTAACAACCAGCAAATACTGGTCTTCCTTCATTTTATAGATGATAAGGTCATCTACAATGCCGCCATTTTCGTTAGGCAGGCAAGAGTATTGTGCACGGCCTACTGTTAGTACCGAAGCATCGTTTGTTGTTACTTTTTGTATCAGGTCCAGCGCTTTAGGGCCTGATAGAAGGAATTCTCCCATGTGGGAAACATCAAAAACACCAACACCGTTCCTTACGGTTTCGTGTTCAATGTTAACTCCTTCATATTGTACGGGCATGTTATAACCCGCAAAAGGAACCATTTTGGCTCCAAGTTGTTCATGAATGTGCGTTAGCGCAGTATTTTTCATTTAAGTTAAGAAATAAGTTAGATGATGCTAAATTATTGAAAAATCTGCACTTACTGTTCGGACGGATTTAAAGATTATGATTAATTTATACAATTTGACCGTTATCTAACAGCATTTCACATAATTGTCTTAAAAAGTTTTAATAAATATTAAAATATCCGTTTGATAAAAAGCAATGAAAACTTCGGAAATGATAGTTAGTTTATGAATGGCTCTTCAACAAAAATACTTTCAGTTCCTGATAATTGCTTATTTTGGATTTTCTGATTTCAGACGTCAATAAATGTTCTATTTGTTGAGGCAGTGGGATGGTAATGCCCAGATTTTTCTCAATACTGTCTCCAAACTTCACAGGGTGTGCTGTTTCTAAAAATACTCCGGTAACATCGCTATTCAATTCCATGTATTTTTTAAGTCCAAGATAGCCCACGGCGCCGTGCGGGTCTGGCAGATAACCATGGTTTTGGTAAAGCCTTGTAATAGCTTCAAGCGTTTGTGTATCGGTAAAGCTGTGGGAGGACAGCTCACGTGCCAGGCTTCCGTTATTAAACAGTTTTAATATCCGTACAAAGTTGCTTGGGTTGCTCACGTCCATAGCGTTAGAGAGCGTCTCAACAGTAGGGCGTGGGCTAAATTGGTGCGATTGCATGTACCTGGGAACTGTATCATTGGCATTAGTCGCAGCAATAAAGTGGTCGATTGGCAATCCAATTTTCTTTGCCATCATCCCGGCGCATATGTTGCCGAAATTACCGCTTGGTACCGAAACCACCAGCGGCTTACCGGTACGTTTGAGTTCTTTATAGGCAAAAAAGTAATAGAACATCTGCGGCAGCCAGCGCGCTATGTTTATGGAGTTGGCCGAGGTTAAGTTGACGCTTTTTAGTTCCTCATCTAAAAATGCCTTTTTTACCATATCCTGGCAATCGTCAAAGCTGCCGTTTACTTCAAGCGCGGTTATGTTTTGCCCTAATGTGGTAAGCTGGCGTTCCTGCACATCGCTCACTTTGCCCGACGGGTACAATATTACTACGTTTATACCTTCCACTCCTAAAAATCCACTGGCAACGGCGCCGCCTGTATCGCCTGATGTTGCAACAAGCACAGTGACTTCTTTTTTTTCATCCCGCAGAAAATACCTGAGGCAGCGCGACATGAAGCGTGCGCCCACATCTTTAAAGGCCATGGTTGGCCCGTGGAACAGCTCCAGCGCATATACATTCTTTTCTACCTCAACGAGCGGGAATGGAAAGGAAAGCGTCTCCTCTATAATTTCCCGTAGCTTTTGTTGCGGAATTTCCTCACCCACAAATGGTGATATGGCTTTTAATGCAATGTCAGCATAGCTGTAGTTTTCTATATTATTAATGAAGTCTGCATCAAGGCGGGGAATATATACCGGAAAATACAACCCCCTGTCCGGCGCAATACCTGTTATAGCTGCTTCTTTAAAAGAAGTTTTTATATTGTGGTTATTTAAGCTGTAGTATTTCATAACATCCTGATTCCTTCTGAATTTATTTTTGATACATGCACTTCATAATCAATGCCGGTGCCTTCCAGTACGCCGGCCATGGCATTGGCGGCTTCCTGTGCGGTTTCGTGCCCTTTGGCCAGTGCAAACACTGAAGGGCCCGATCCTGATATACCCGAACCCAGCGCCCCGGCATGTAATGCTGCATCTTTAATTTCATAAAAATGCGGTATCAGGTGGGCGCGCAGCGGCTCAACCAATACGTCCTGCAAGGAGCGGCCAATGAGGTCATAATCATTAGTATATAGCCCGCTAATAAGCCCTGCTAAGTTGCCCGACTGCTTTATTGCATCTTTAAAGTTCACTGTATCTTTCAGCACGGCGCGGGCATCTTTGGTCTTCAGTTCAATCTGTGGGTGTATTACAACTGCATATAAATCGGCAGGTGCAGGTATTTCTACAATATCCAGGGGCTCATAGCTGCGTATAAGCGTAAAGCCGCCTAACAGGGCAGGAGCCACATTATCGGCATGGGCCGCCCCGCTGGCAAGTTTTTCGCCCTGCATGGCATAATGCACCAGCTCATTATTGGTAAGCGGGTGCCCCAGCAGGTGATTAACAGCATACACCGCGCCCGCAGCACTTGCAGCACTGCTGCCTATGCCGCTGCCTGCTTTTATATTTTTATAAATTGTAATGTCAAACCCAAAGGTGGGATGCAGCTTTTTAAGCAATGCCAGGGCTGCTACACCCGCTACATTCTGTTCAGGGTCAAGAGGTAGTTCGGCACCTTTTATTTCCTTTATGCGCACACCCCGCTGCAATGACCGTTCCACCAGCATCTCATCGCCCACGTTGTCCAGGCACAGGCCCAGTACATCAAATCCGCACGAAACATTGGCTATGGTAGCGGGGCAAAAAATCTTAACTTCCATAATTACTTATTACCAATTCGTATTACATCTGCAAAAAGCCCTGATGCCGTTACAGCCGCACCCGCACCTGCACCTTTTATAAGCAGGGGCTGCTCAACATACCTGTCGGTGTAAAACAGCACTATGTTGTCCTTGCCCTCAAGATTGTAAAACGGATGTTCCTTTGGAATAAACTCAAGCCCCACCTGCGCCTTGCCGTCTTCAAAAGTGGCTACAAATTTCAGCCTGCTTTGTTTTTCCTGTGCCTGTGCATACAGGTCATTAAAATGAGCCGCATGATCTTTTAGTGACGAGAAGAAATCATCTACACTGGTGGTTTCAAGGCTTTCCTGTGGCAGGAACGAACGATTCTCTATATCTTCTATTTCCATTTTGTATCCGCTTTCGCGGATAAGTATTACCAGCTTTCGTTTTACATCAATACCGCTAAGGTCTATCTTCGGGTCGGGCTCAGTATATCCCTCAGCCTGTGCCTGCTTAACTATCTCGTGAAAAGAAACCGTTTCATTAAAGTTATTGAAAATGAAATTGAGGCTGCCGGAAAGAACCGCTTTTATTTTGTGTACCCTGTCGCCCGATGCTACAAGATTCTTTAGCGTATCTATGATAGGAAGGCCGGCCCCTACATTGGTTTCAAATAGGAACGGGGCGCCATATTTGCGGGACAGGTCTTTAAGCTCCTTATAATGTTTATAGCCCGATGAGCACGCCACCTTGTTGCAGGTAACTACCGCTATGCTTTGCTTCAGGTAAGCAGCGTAGGTAAACGCAACTTCATCACTTGCCGTATTATCTACAAAAATGCTGTTACGCAGGTTAAAGCGTTTAATGGTTCCTATAAACCCGGTGTGACTCGTGGGTTCACCATTTTCAAGCAGTTCCTGCCGGTTCTCCAGAATTATCCCGTCTTCATTAAAACACATTTTGCGGGAGTTAGAAAGGCCAATAACGCGCACGCTTATATTTAGATGTTCCTTCAGGTAGTTCGCCTGCTGCTGCACCTGTTCCAGGAATTTGTCGCCCACATTGCCTACACCCATAACAAAAAGGTTAAGCTGTATAGTGCTTTCTTCAAAAAACTCTTCGTGCAGGCTGTTCAGTGCTTTCTGTACGTCTCGGCTTGCTATTACGGCCGATATGTTTCTTTCACTTGCACCCTGCGCTATGGCGCGTATATTGATGTTGTTTCTGCCCAGCGTGCTGAACATTTTACCGCTAAGGCCCTGATGGCTTTTCATGTTTTCGCCTACAACGGCTATTATGGAGAGCTCATCCTCCAATACTGCAGGCTTTATCTTTTGCTGGCGTATCTCAAAACGGAACTCACCATCAATCGCAGCCTTTGCTTTTGCAGCTTCGGCATTGGTAATTCCAAAACATATAGAATGCTCTGATGATGCCTGTGTAATAAAAACAATATTGATATTCTCCTTATAAATAACTTCAAACAGCCGCTTCGAAAATCCTGCTACGCCTACCATACCGGGGCCCTCCAGTGTTACCAGTGTTATGTTATCAATATTACTGATGCCTTTAATGGGATTGCGGTTTTCTTCCGGCACTTCTTTGGTTATTATACTTCCCGACGCATCGGGCTCAAAGGTATTTTTTATGGCAAGCGTAATGTTCTTACTGATGATAGGCTGGATTGTGGGCGGGTAAAGCACCTTCGCCCCGAAATGTGACAGCTCCATGGCTTCCTCAAAACTGATGTGGCTTATACTCTTTGCCTGTTTTACCAGTTTAGGGTTGGCTGTGTATATACCGCTTACATCGGTCCATATCTCCATTGAAGGCACATCAAGTGCCGCCGCCAGTATTGCAGCAGTATAATCGCTTCCGCCGCGCCCCAGGGTGGTAACATGGCCGTCTTCAGATTCGGCAATAAATCCCGGTACTATAGTAATGTCATTTTTATTCTTATTGAAGTAATGCTGTATGTTGAGGTTAGTAATTTCAAAGTTAACAACCGCCTTGCCAAAATGGCTGTTGGTGATTATTAACCCGCAGCTGTCAGCCAGCCTGCAGTCTTTACCCTGCGATCTCAGTACTTCGGCAATTATATAAGAAGATAGCACTTCCCCAAAAGAGAGTATCAGGTCTTTAGTGCGTGCGGAAAGTTCTCCAAGCAAAAAGCATCCTTCAAGCAGGGTTTCAAGCCGGTTAAGCTCCTGCTGTACATGGGCAAGCACTTCCGGCTGTTTTGCTTCCGGCAGCAACCTCCTTATTATGTTAATGTGGCGTTCACCAATACTCGAATGCAGTTGTTTGTAGCTTCCTCTTTTAGCCGAGGCTTCCAGCGCCGCATTAAGAAGCAGGTCTGTCACACCGCCAAGGGCAGAGACCACTACGGCAAGTGGCCCGCTGTTTTTTTTGTTGTTGATAATGCATATGCATTGTAATATATTTTCTGCTCCGGCAACAGAGCTGCCGCCAAATTTAATGATGTTCATGATGTGAAATGTTTTGGTTATACAACAACTTTTTGATTATTTGACCCAAATAATCCTGTAAATGACTTATATGTAATGATTATACCCCCAACGGGGTAGTTGTTGTTGTAGCAGATGTTGAAGTTACGGCAACGGTAAATTCTGCCTGCAGATTCAATTGGATTTGCAGGGAATTAGTTAAATGTATGTTGCTTTTGTAGTACATATCGTAACAAATGTAATAAATTTACGTAGCTGTTAATGCCTTATAATCACTTTTACGGAATTATTATAAATGCCCGCAGAAATTTAAAGTATGAAAATTTTTGATGCTGCCACCATACGCAAAGCTGATGAATTAACAATTGAACGACAGGGTATTACCTCGCTTGACCTTATGGAACGTGCTGCCAATGAGGTATATTTATGGCTGAAGAACCGCTTTCCTGACAAGGAAACTGTTTTTCATGTGTTTTGCGGCAAGGGCAATAACGGAGGTGACGGGCTGGTAGATGCACGGCTGCTGAAGAGTGAAAAGTATACGCTTTACCTTAACATTGTAGGGGAGGGCAATCCTTCATCTGACTTTGCTGCAAATCTCGAAAAAATAAATACCGAGGGAATTGAATACAATAAAAATGTGGCCATATCATCTTTTGGTAAAGGCAAAGCAGTGGTAATTGATGCGCTGTTTGGCATAGGGCTTTCGCGGGAGCTGAATGATGAATATAAAGCCGTTATTGATACCATCAATAAAAGTGGCGCCTTTGTAGTTTCTATTGATGTACCTTCGGGTATGTTTATGGACAAGCCTACTG
>JAEWKB010000231.1 GCA_023386255.1 Bacteroidota bacterium | reverse complement strand
CTATAACAAAGGTTATAAATCACGTTGTAGTACAATAACTTTTGAATTTATTTTCGATTAAGTGCAAATTATTATCGACAGAATGCAACAATCAATAACAACTTGATTAAGGCTTTAAATTACTATTTTTCAGCATGGTAAATAAGTAGCGGCACAGTACTGTGGTATGCCATTTTTTTTGTGAGGCTTTTATGGAACAGCCCTTCAAAAAAACTGCGCTTGTGGGTACACATTACCAGCATATCTACGTTGTTATCACTTACAAAGCTTAATATTGCCTGCTCCTTATCTTCTCCTTTTAGTATGTGAAAAGAAACATCATCATTTTTATAATACATTTTCCAGTCTTCAATACGTTCCTCAACGTCGCCAGGGCCATCAGTACCGGCTATATAGAGGCATTGTATTTTGGCCTTAAACTTTCGTGCAATATTAAGGGCCTGTGTTAAGGCATTACTGTCTTTGTCTTTGTACTGGGTTGTAAAACCAATATTGTGTATTGGGTGATATTCAGCCTCTACAGGTATGCCCAACACAGGCACTTTTGCATTGGCAATTACCGATGCTGTTGTAGACCCTAAAAAGGTTTCTTTTAATCCTGTTGCTCCTTTTGTGCCCATTACTATCAGGTCAATTTCCTCATCAGCGCAAACTTTATTTATGTTGTAAATAAGGTCTCCGTACAGCAATATGTTCCTCATTTTTACATGGCCTAACTGGTTTTTTTCGGCAACTTCGTGCATTTCCGGCAGCTGTTCCCTAAAACTTTCAAACTGATTCATTTCTACAATATCAAATATCTCTTTGGTAGATTCAGGCAATGGCGGTGTTTCTACAATAGGCAGGTCATACACGTGCAGCACAACCAGTTCAGCCTCAAACGAATCAGCAAAACGTAAGGCATACATAAAGGCAGTGCTTGCCGCATCAGAAAAATCAGTAGGGAAAAGAATCCGTTTCATTTGTAAAAGGTTCAAGGTTCACAGTAAATTTAAGAATAATCTTAAAATTCTGCATGTATTTAAAGCGGTATTAACACTATTTCAATATTATGCGGCACTGCAACTAAAACAGTATCTTTGCAAAAAGTAAAAAATGCTTCAACAAGATACCATAGTTGCCCTTGCCACACCTTCGGGTTCGGGCGCTATAGCTGTTATTCGTGTTTCAGGCCCCGACGCTGTCTCTATCGCAGCCGGTGTTTTTCAGTCGGTATCAGGTAAGGATATTACCCGGCAAAAGTCGCACACACTGCACCTGGGCCACATTATTGATAAAGGTAAAGTATATGACCAGGTGCTGCTGTCACTCTTTAAAGGGACTAATTCATACACCGGTGAAAATACTGTTGAAATTTCCTGCCACGGCTCTGTTTACATACAGCAGCAAATAATACAGCTCCTGCTGAGAAAGGGATGCCGTATGGCTGCTGCAGGCGAATTTACGCTACGGGCTTTCCTTAACGGAAAGCTTGACCTTAGCCAGGCAGAGGCCGTGGCCGACCTTATAGCCAGCGATAATGAAGCCAGCCACCAAGTAGCTATGCAGCAAATGCGTGGTGGTTTCAGTAACGAGATTGCAAAACTGCGTGAGGAGCTGCTAAATTTTGCATCGCTTATTGAGCTGGAACTGGATTTCTCGGAGGAAGATGTGGAGTTTGCCGACCGTACTCAGTTTCATGAACTGCTAAACAGGATTGTGTTTGTACTTAAAAGATTAATAGATTCTTTTGCTGTAGGCAATGTGATTAAAAACGGCATACCTGTGGCTATTGTGGGTGAACCTAATGTGGGAAAGTCGACCCTGCTGAACGCCCTGCTGAACGAGGAGCGTGCCATAGTAAGCGATATTGCAGGTACTACGCGGGACACTATTGAAGATGAGCTGGTTATAAATGGCATAAGCTTCAGGTTTATTGATACGGCCGGTATTCGTGAAACAGAAGATATTGTGGAAAGTATCGGTATTAAGAAAACCTTTGAGAAGATGGAACAGGCTCAGGTAGTCCTTTACCTGTTTGATGCCGGACTATTCATGAACTCAGGATTTAGGTTTAAAGAAGAGATTGGGAAGATTAAGAACCAGTTCCCGCAGAAGCCATTGCTGATATTGGGCAATAAAGCCGACAAGCTTACTGATGAGCAAAAAGCGCAGGCCTTACAGGAGCTGCCGGATTTGCTTTTGATATCTGCAAAAGAGAAAACAGGGGTTGAAATCCTGAAGGAGAAGCTGTTATCTTTTGTGAACACGGGGGCACTACGCAATAACGAAACCATTGTAACCAACACGCGCCATTACGACTCACTAATTAAAGCACTGGAAGAAATACAAAAGGTACAGTTTGGCCTGCACAATAATATTCCTGCCGACCTTATGGCTATTGACATACGCCAGGCTTTATATTACTTTGGGGAAATTACAGGCCAGGTAACTAATGATGAGCTGTTGGGTAATATTTTCGCTAATTTCTGTATTGGCAAATAGCAGCGCAAAACAACGCAAGACAATACAAACAAAACCAGTTAAATTGTTATAAAACAGCAATTTAACTGGTTTTTCATTTTTAGCCGCTTTATCTTTATTTAGTGATGTTGGGTTAAAGTTTGTACCCCATTTGTACCTCGTTCGGAAAATAATCTCCAGGGATCAATTTTGGGCGAAATAATGGCACACAGAGACACACTTAGGCACAGCGAGGCACAAAATTTTGGGAGAATGAGCACCAACATCAGGATTAGGAAGATCTGTGAGTTCTGTCTGCAGGAAATCAGGGCAGTAAGTATCACATTATGTTTAGATGTTTCATCCAATACACCAGACTTGTCAACATGCTCAGTAGCTGCAACATCAGTGCCTGGATGATTATTTTCTGTACATGTTTGCCGGCAGCCTATAGCTACGGTAAGTGCTGTCAGGAATAAGGGTTTAATTATTTTTCATACTACAGATAATTAGATTTGTTAGGATTATATTACAAAATACTTATTTTATGAACAATGGTTTATGACTATACTCATAACACCGGTAATAAGCTAAAATTATAAGTCGCAAGCTGAATTGTTTAGCCTATTTTAAGATAATTTTATACTTTAAAACATTAATGAATTTTAATTCAAAACACTGATAATTAAACAACAGTGTAGAATAATAGTAATTATATTCTTACTGTTTTATAATTTAATACCACTTAACAATTGTTAAGCAAAAAAGTTTTATTTTTACCAACTGATTTTAGTAACGAAAGGAGATGGAACTTTACATTAAATACAATATTGACATGATGTGTAAAGTCCTTCTGCAACAGCAACTAGACAAATTTGATATAGATTGCACTGTAACAGAGCCGGGTTATGTAAAGTTCAGGGAGAATATCCCGATTGAAAAATACAACCGGTTTATTAATTCCCTTAAGGGATTTGGCATAGAAATAGTTGATAATCAAAAAAGCATACTTGTACAAAAGGTAAAGAATGCTATCATTGAAATGGTGTATTCTGATAAAGGCCTGCAGTCATTAAAAATTTCTACATACCTGTCAGAAAAACTTAATGAAAGCTACCGAACCTTATCACAGGTTTTTAGTGAAGTTACTTTTATTTCGATAGAGAACTTTATAATATTGCACAAAATTGAGAGGGTAAAGCAATTATTGCTTACCGAGAACCTGTCACTAACTGAGATTTCGTTCATGATGAACTACAGCAGCGTGGCATATTTATCGCAGCAGTTTAAAAAC
>JAEWKB010000217.1 GCA_023386255.1 Bacteroidota bacterium | reverse complement strand
GGTTCGAATGGTGCAAGAAGCTGTAAACGCTCTGAAGTAGGGCTTACAACCACCTGTACTTTAGATCCGTCTTCGGCAGGAGCCTGATAGCCCGGGTCTTCCGCATCAAAGCCTTTCGGCGGAAGTTCGTTACCTGTTGGTTCGTCCAGCATTACCTCTTCACCGTCCTCATTTATAAGCTTATCAGTTTTAGGATTAAAACCAAGATCACCTGCTATGGCAAGCGCTGTTACAAGCTCAGGCGAGCCAACAAACGCAAGTGTGTTTGGGTTACCGTCTGCACGTTTAGAGAAGTTTCGGTTAAACGAATGTACAATGGTGTTACGCTCTTCTTTCTCAGCACCTTCCCTATCCCACATACCAATACATGGGCCGCAGGCATTAGCAAATACGGTAGCACCCATATTATCAAATATGTCAATGAAGCCATCACGTTCTATTGTATAACGTACCAATTCTGACCCCGGAGTGATGGTAAATTTAGATTTTGGCCTAAGCTTCTTATAAACAGCCTGTTTTGCAAGCGAAGCCGAACGTGCAATATCTTCATACGATGAGTTGGTGCACGAACCTATAAGGCCCACCTGGATGTTTAAAGGCCAGTCGTTCTTAACAGCCTCTTCCCTCATTTGAGATATAGGCGTAGCCAAATCCGGAGTGAAAGGCCCATTAAGGTGCGGCTCAAGCTCATCAAGGTTAATTTCAATTACCTGGTCAAAGTACTGTTCAGGATTAGCATACACCTCGGCATCAGCAGTAAGATAAGGCGCCATGGCAGCTGCAACATCTGCTACGTCAGCACGGTTGGTACCACGCAGGTAGCGATCCATGCTTTCATCATAACCAAAAGTAGAAGTTGTTGCCCCTACCTCGGCACCCATGTTACAAATAGTTGCCTTACCTGTACATGACATAGCCTTTGCACCTTCGCCAAAATATTCAATAATTGCACCTGTACCACCTTTAACGGTAAGGATACCAGCTACTTTTAATATAACATCTTTAGGGGCTGTCCAGCCGGAAAGCCTTCCTGTAAGTTTTACACCGATTAGTTTAGGGAATTTAAGTTCCCATGCCATTCCACTCATTACATCAACCGCATCGGCACCACCTACACCAATAGCAACCATACCAAGGCCGCCGGCATTTACGGTGTGCGAATCGGTACCTATCATCATACCTCCCGGGAAAGCATAGTTTTCAAGCACCACCTGGTGAATAATACCTGCTCCGGGCTTCCAAAAACCAATACCATATTTGTTAGAGATCGAAGAAAGGAAATCAAATACTTCATTACTTTGCTCTTTTGCACGCTTAAGGTCAGCTTTTGCATCAACCTTTGCCTGTATAAGGTGGTCACAGTGAACCGTTGTTGGCACGGCTACCTGGGCCTTACCGGCATGCATAAATTGCAAAAGTGCCATTTGCGCGGTAGCATCCTGGCAGGCAACCCTGTCGGGCGCAAAATCAACATAGTCCTTACCCCTTGTAAAAGCGCGGGTAGGGGTACCGTCCCATAAGTGTGAATATAAAATCTTTTCAGAAAGCGTAAGGGGGCGGCCCACAAGCTCACGTGCCTTATCAACACGCTCGGCCATGTTCCCGTACACCTTTTTGATCATTTCAATATCAAAAGCCATAGTAAGTGAATTTATGTTCGTTCGTTAAAAAAGTCTGTAAATTTACTCATTCTTAAATCAATTAAAAAATTTTTATGTATTCTTTAATTTCAGGGAATAATTATTTATAGACATTCTACTTTAATGCATAAACTGCAACAACTTAAGGTTTTTTAATATTTTATTTAGGAATTCTCAAAATTTCCATTTCGTATTGCTAAATCGTGAAAAATACCATTAAATCAAATTAAAAAAGCCACCACCCTAGAAAGGGAAATGGCTTCTTCACGATAGAAAATTAACAATTAATACGTTACTGTAAGCACACTTTCATCATAATCCTGTTTTGCTTTCAGCGATTTGTAAATCATTCCTGCCGACATTGTAAGTGCCGGAATAAATAGCCCAAGCCCGAACAACAGCACCAGCCCCCCCTCAATCCCGGACGAATCATACTGGTTATACTCGGATATAGTAGCGCTTATCATGTATATAGAGAAGACTGCCATGATATTACCGTAGATAAGGCCCAAAATGCGGTTTTGGTAAATAATCTGGATAAACATGAGCCACACTACCGAAACAGCAATGTAATTCTTATATCCGCTGGCAGTATAGTTCTCAACTGCCCAAAAAATTCCTAAGCCCATAAAATACAGCTCAGGAACGTAACGCAATATCTTTTTCATAACTTTTTAGGATGTACCGTAAATATATAACGATAATACAACCGAAAAATTACATACCCTTAAAAAATATCCACATGTTTTTAACAATTAAATAATAAATAATTATTTAATACCAAGAGCTGACTTTTGCTCATTACTAAGCTCCCAACCCTGCTGCACATCAAGATTCAGCAAAATAACCTTAATATTCTTATGGTTTTTGAGCGACCTGTACCAGTTGAAGGATGTCTGGTTTATATCTTTAGAGACGCTTGTCATAAATATTGCCCACGGGATTATAACATAGGCATCGTACCCGTCGTTGATTAAATTATCACTTCCGGCTTTGTAGAGGCTAATGTACTTTAGCCAGTCATTAAGATGTTCCTCTCCGCTTGCCGGTGCTTTGCTTATTTTCTCCGGGTTACTGATTACCTGTCCGCAACTCGTCCCCTTAAAATTATCCTTAACCCGCTTACCTTCTTTATTAAAGAAATAGGCCTCAGGTACTGATATCCTTTCCTTATCATTAAAAACAGCAAACGCATTAACATTATTTAATACCGCCAAATCCTTTTCATCAAAGTCCACCTTTGCTTCCTGAAGATAATTCTCAAGCGCAACAGTGTCCTGACGTACAAAATCAATACTCACCTTTCTTGTAGTGCTACAGGCCTGAAGAATTAGTATAAAGCATAAAGACAATAATTTTTTCATATTTATTCAGCATAAAAAAAGCTGTTTATTAAAACAGCTTCTTGATTATCATTTCTTCGGTTATACCCTCAGCGTCGGCGCGGTAGTTCTTTATGATGCGGTGGCGCAGTATGCCTGTAGCCACAGCCTGCACATCTTCAATATCCGGCGAATATTTTCCGTTCAGGGCAGAATGCGTTTTGGCTGCAAGTATCAGGTTTTGCGATGCCCTTGGGCCGGCACCCCAGTCAAGATAGGTTTTTACATAGTCGTTGCTCAACGCATTACCGGGGCGTGTTTTGCTTACCAGTGTAACCGCATACTCCACTACATTATCAGCTACGGGAATGCGGCGTATCAGGTGCTGGAAATCCAGTATCTCCTGCGCAGTGAAAAGCGGGTTTACTTTATTATTTGTATCAGCCGTAGTGCTTTTCACTACCTGTACCTCTTCGGCAAATGTAGGATAATCAAGCTTTATGGCAAACATGAAACGGTCCAGCTGAGCTTCCGGAAGCGGGTAAGTCCCCTCCTGCTCAATAGGGTTTTGTGTGGCAAGCACAAAATAAGGCAATGAGAGCCTGTGGTGCTGCCCGGCAATGGTTACAGCCTTTTCCTGCATGGCCTCCAGCAGTGCCGCCTGGGTTTTAGGCGGTGTACGGTTTATCTCGTCAGCAAGGATAATGTTAGAGAACACAGGCCCTTTTATAAATTTAAACTGTCTGTTCTCGTCCAGTATCTCACTCCCTAAAATATCGCTTGGCATAAGGTCGGGCGTAAACTGTATCCTTTTAAAATCAAGCCCCAGTGCCTGCGATATGGTGTTTACCATAAGTGTTTTTGCCAATCCCGGCACACCTACCAGCAGCGCGTGCCCGCCGGCAAATATGCTCAGTACAATCTGGCCTACTACTTCGTCCTGGCCTACTATAACTTTGGCAATTTCCTGTTTTAGCGCTTTTTGTTTTTGTACTAGTTCCTGTATGGCTGCTACGTCTGACATGTTTGTTACTATTGTTAAAAAATAAAGCTAACGGGTTCCTTAGCTTCAAACTTATAAATATTTTTACTGTTTACCTAACATTATTTTATCCAGCGGTTGGCAAAAGTGCACTGGCGGTATTCGCCATTTACCTTTACGTAAGTCTCTTTAATTTTGTCTTCGCTCCACTTGGCAATGACTTTTTTCTGCTTTTCCCTTAATGCCAGTTCTTTAATTTTTGTATAATCCTTGGCATAGTCGGCGGTGTGCTCACCATAACGATTAGTAACCGTCATTATCTTATAATATTTACCTGTACGCGGATCATCATTAAGGATAGGCCTTGACACTTCATTATCTTTAAGCTCAGAGATATCATTGTAAACAGACGGGTCCATTTTTGTAAGTTCAAACCTTGTTTCCAATGTACGCGGGTTCATAAGTAAGCCGCCACTGTTCTTTGTCTCCTTTTCGTCTGACTCTGCCCTTGCTGCATCAGCAAAAGATATTTCTCCGGCTACAATTCTGCTTCTTATATTCTCAATTTTAGCACGTGCCTTTTTCATGGCTTCATCACTTACTTTAGGTATCATGAGTATGTGCCTTACATCAAGCTCCTGCCCGCGTATCTTCTCAACATATATTATGTGGAAGCCATACTCGGTTTCGAAAGGTTCAGATATCTGCCCTTCGTCGGTACTAAAGGCAGCATCTTTAAATTCCTTTACCAGCATTGATTTACGGTTCATCCGTATATAGCCGCCACTGGAGCGCGTGCCGGTATCCTCAGAATATAACACGGCTTTGCTGTAAAAGCTGGCGCCTTCCTGCACCTCTTTCTTTATTTCCTTAAGCCTGTCTATAACCGCCTGCTTTTCGGCCTGCGTAATTTCGGGTTTTATCACTATCTGCGCTACCTCCATTTCGGCACCAAAAACCGGAAGTTCATCCTTTTTAATATTGTTAAAAAA
>JAEWKB010000201.1 GCA_023386255.1 Bacteroidota bacterium | reverse complement strand
GCTTTGGTCATATTGAAAACCGATTTCAGGTTAACCTGTATTACTTTATCAAAATCTTCTTCAGACATTCTCATAAGCAGGTTATCCTTTGTAATACCTGCATTGTTAATAAGAACGTCTATAGTTCCAAATTCAGCCAGTACATCATCTACCAGCTTTTGCGCCTGCTCAAAATCGGCCGCATCACTCTGGTAACCCTTAGCTTTTATACCCATTGCCGAAAGCTCATCTTCAAGGGCTTTGGCAGCTTCTGCAGAAGCACTGTAAGTAAAAGCAACATTAGCGCCGTGCTGTGCAAAAACCTGTGCTATGCCACGGCCTATACCCCTGCTCGCACCGGTAATAATAGCCGTTTTTCCTTCTAATAGTTTCATTTGTGTGTTAGTTTGTTCTATTGTGAAGGACAAATATAATAAAATGTTTATGGTTAAATAATCATATTTCCAGCAGGAATTGATAATCTTACTAAATTTGTGTGCCAATATTCATAATCATGAAAAACTCAATACTAGGCCTCAGGACGGTAGGCTATAAAGTTGCCGATCTTGCAAAAGCTAAAGAATGGTATGCAAAAGCTTTTAATACAGAACCTTACTTTGACGAACCGTTCTATGTAGGCTTTAATATAGGTGGATACGAGCTGGGTCTTATGCCCGATGAAGCAACTACAGGCGATAATGTAGTAACCTATTGGGGCGTTGAGGATATTGAAGCCGAATATGAGCGTTTTCTTCAACTGGGCGCCGGCATATATGAAGCGCCTCAAAATGTGGGTAGTGATATTGTAGTAGCATCTGTGCGTGACCCATGGGGCAACATCATAGGCCTTATATACAATCCTGAATTCAGGCTGCCATAGATGAATATTATAAAGGTAATATTACTTGTGGGTATTGGCGGCGGCATGGGGAGCATCCTGCGCTATCTTACAGCATTGCTTGTAAATAAGTACTGGGCCAATGCCTTTCCCCTCGCTACATTTATAATTAATAGTATTGGCTGCTTTATAATTGGCTTACTGGTTTCCTTCGCTGCAAAACAAGCCTGGGCAGGCGATAATTTTAAACTTTTTCTTATAACAGGTTTTTGTGGCGGATATACAACTTTTTCGGCCTTTGCTATTGAAAATTTAAACCTTATGCAGGGCAACAACAGCCTCACAGCTTTCCTTTACATTGGCCTTAGCGTCTTCACGGGAATACTTGCTACATGGCTGGGGATGTACATTACAAAGTAGTACTTAAAATTTCATTACACGAAATTTCCGTCTTGCTACAAATCTGACAATCAATTATTAAAGTTTTACTAAAAAGTAGTTACGCATAGTATTTAATGTGTAATTTCATCCTGTGATTGTGCTGTTGCACTGACGATACAGCAACAAAAACATAAACCTTTAATACTTAAAAAAATGAAACTGGTTAAATTTTTTCTTGCTTTACTTGCCGGATTTGGCCTCATCAGGATTGTACGCTTTGTAGCTGAAGTTGATGTTACCGAAGACGAGGAATTTGAAGTTTATGACGATGAGCTGGACTATCCGCTTTTTGTATAATATAACACTCAACATCCAACCATACCAGCACCTGTAAAGGGTGCTATTCCTATTTATACCTACACCTCCTTTACCTGTTTCCGCTCTTCGACTTAAATCAATTTAAAATACTTTTAACAAGATGCTTACACTCCTTAACAGAATTTGGTAAGCTTTAGTTAAACTGCTGAATTTTAAGACATCCTTAATAGACTACCCTTCTCCTATTGGCTAATTTAGTAGTAGAAATAACAACGGGTTATTTCACTAAAATTAAAAGCCATGACAACACATAATCATAATGACGGGAAGGAAAATAATGAGAACAATATTAACCTGCCTCAAAAAAATGTAAAAAAAGATCCTGCAGGAACGGACCCCAACAGGTACCAATATTTTGCAGATGGCCCTAATGAAGATAAGGACAGCGATACAGATGCCGATTATGCCAAAGAACCTAAAAACCATACTACAACCGATGAAAGGCTTTTAAACCCTGACAGAGGCGAACAGTAGCCTAAAATATACAGTTATGACACCATCAAAAGGAGAACACGGACACGAAGACGACAACATGATCAACAAAAACGAGTCTATGGAAGACCAGCAAAGGAATTATGCTGATGGCGACCAGGATCGTAGCAATGTTGACCATAACAAACCTCAATTTGAGCGCAGTGACATGAATGCCAATCAGGAAAAGCGCGCAGGGAGCGGCGGCAGCGGAAAAACATCTGATACTAACTCAGAAAACAGATAAGAGAGTACTATTAATTAATCATAAATAAAACAGTAATGACTAACAAAAAAGTAGTTTTAGGTGTAGCAGCGGGAGTTGCAGCCTTAGCAGTTGCAGGTGTAATCTGCAAGAGAAAAGGATATTTTGATAACATTTCTACAGGAAGCCTGGGAAGTAAATTAAGCAGCCTTAAAGATACTGCAAAACAAAAATTAGACAGCGTTATGGGCCACAGTTCTGATAACACTGAAATGGCCGGTTCAACTGCCGGAAGTTCTTCATCAAAAAGCACTTCAGCCAAAAAAGGCAACAGCATGAACACAGGCAATGCAGGAATAAACCCTGCCACTACTTAATCTAAGTACGTAACAAGATCAAGGCTGCCGATTGGCAGCCTTTTTATTGCTTTATAAAATGTATATTTTTCTGAAGGATTAAAGATAGTTGAGGAATTATATCAGGATTATCATTGGACGTAATAAAGTAATAATCGGCAGCATCACGGTAAATGGTAAAGTTACCAATATCAGATGACGCGTTAAGTACAATTTCATCATTCATCCACAGGTCCTCATAATTTACAACCTGTATATTAATACCTGAAAATGCTGCTATAAGCTGCTTTATAAACTCCTTATTCTCCGGCTGGTCCGGGAACTCTATAAGCAGTTTTTTGCTTTCGGCAGCGGGGCGTATAATATAACCGTATTTTTCCATAGCTAAAAAATATCGGGGTCACCTTTACCTTCACGCACCACAACCGGTGCAGGGCCTGAAAGGTCAATTATAGTAGAAGGTATATTGTCGCCATAACCACCATCAATGACAGCGTCGACTAAATGCTGCCACTTCTCAAAAATCAGTTCAGGATCGGTTGAATATTCCAGTACTTCATCTTCATCGTATATTGATGTAGACACTATGGGATTCCCGAGCTTCCTTACAATTTCTAAGACTATGTTATTATCAGGCACCCTTATACCCACAGTATTTTTCTTTTTAAAATCTTTTGGCAGGTTGTTGTTGCCCGGTAAAATGAATGTGTAGGGACCTGGTAATGACCGCTTCAGTATCTTGAATGTACTGGTGTCAATCTGCTTCACATAATCAGATAAATTGCTCAGGTCGCTGCATATAAAAGAAAAGTTAGCCTTTTCCAGCTTAATACCTTTAATCTGGGCAATGCGTTCCAGTGCACGGCTCTTCGTAATATCACAGCCAAGGCCATAAACAGTATCTGTAGGGTAAATAATAATGCCGCCATCACGCAATATCTCTACTACTTTGTTTATTTCCTTCTCATTAGGGTTTTGCGGGTATATCTTTATGAATTGTGCCATTGTTGTTGTTTCAGGTTTCAGGTTTAAAGTTACGAAGTTGTAGGAACGGTAACGTTAAAATGAGGTGAAAATATAAAGGCTGAATAAATCAGCCTTAGTTTTATTCCAGTATATCAAGCTTTGCAAACCGCAGCAGCAGCTTTTTGATGCCGCCGACTTCAAAGTGAATTTCGGCTTTTTTATCGGCACCTACACCTTCAAGCCCCAAAACCTTTCCTTTACCAAAACGTTCGTGCATCACCACATTGCCCACAGCCAGTTTGCTGTCAACCACAGGAGTATTGCTCTGCGGGTTGCTCATAGGCTTCAGGCGGCGTATGCCCAGGTCGGGCTTTGGTTCATTGTCAGTAATCCACTTTGGCGGCGTGCCGGCAACAGGCTTATTGAGGCGTAGTTTAGATTTATCAACATCACCAAAAATATCGGCATCAATCATTGGCTTATAGCGGTAACCGCTTTCAGCAGGCGTAAGATATTCCAAAAAGGTATCTGTAATTTCTTCAATAAAGCGAGATGGTTCGCTATCTACAAGCTTACCCCAGCGGTAACGTGACTGCGCGTAGGTTAAGTAGGCCTGGTGCTCGGCACGGGTTAGGGCTACATAAAACAACCTTCGCTCCTCTTCCAGTTCGCTGCGGGTGTTCATACTCATGGCACTCGGGAAAAGGTCTTCCTCCATGCCTACAATAAACACATACGGAAACTCCAGCCCCTTAGCAAGGTGGATGGTCATCATGGCCACACGGTCATCATCACCTGTATCTTTATCAAGGTCGGTTGCAAGGGCTACATCTTCCAAAAATTCAGATAATGCACCACGGGCACCGTCTACTTCTTTCTGGCCTTCGGTAAAGTCTTTAATACCATTCAGCAACTCCTCAATATTCTCTATACGTGCTATGCCTTCAGGGGTAGCATCTTTCTTAAGCTCCTGAATAAGGCCTGTTTTTTTGGTAACATGCTCGGCAAGGTAAAAAGCATCCTGGTTTTCATTTATGATCTGGAAGCTTTTTATCATCGTCACAAAATCATGAAGCTTATTTTTTGTGCCGCTGTTCAGCTTCAGGTCTATACGGTCAATTACCTCCATCACCTCAAAAATAGAGCGGCCGTAATGATTGGCTGCAACCGTAAGCTTCTCCACCGTGCTGTCGCCTATCCCTCTTGCAGGATAATTAATAACCCTTATAAGGGCTTCCTCATCCTTAGGGTTTATTACCAGCCTGAGGTGAGCCAGCACATCTTTAATTTCTTTTCGTTGATAGAAGGACAACCCACCATAAATGCGGTACGGAATATCGCGCTTACGCAAGGCGTCTTCAATGGCCCGCGACTGTGCATTTGTGCGGTACAATACTGCAAACTGTCCGTTTTTCAGCTGGTTCTGCATCTTCTGCTCAAAAATGGTACTCGCCACAAAACGGCCTTCTTCGGCATCGGTCATACTGCGGTGTACCTTTATTTTGTGCCCCTCATCATTGGCAGTCCAAACCACTTTATCAAGTTTTGTCTTGTTCTTATCTATAATGGAGTTAGCCGCTTCTACAATGTTTTTAGTAGAACGGTAATTCTGCTCCAGGCGGTACATCTGCACGCCGTCATAATCCTTTTGGAAGTTCAGGATGTTATTGATGTTCGCGCCACGGAAAGCATAAATACTCTGCGCATCGTCACCCACCACGCAAATGTTCTGGTAACGGTCAGACAACGCCCTTACTATCAGGTACTGCGAGTGGTTGGTATCCTGGTACTCATCTACCAGAATGTATTTAAAGCGTTCCTGGTACTTGGCAAGCACTTCCGGAAAACGGTTCAGCAGCTCATTGGTACGCAGCAGCAGGTCGTCAAAATCCATGGCACCGGCCTTAAAACAGCGGTCCACATAATTTTGGTATATATCCCCCAGCCTTGGTTTTTTGCTCATGGCATCAGCCTCCTGAAGCTCCGGGTTATTAAAGTATGCTTTTACTGTTATAAGGCTGTTCTTGTACTGCGATATGCGTCCCAAAACCTGCTTTGGCTTGTAGATATCCTTATCCAGCTGCATCTCCTTAATAATAGCTGAAATCAGGCGTACGCTATCCTGCGTATCATATATGGTAAAGTTCGACGGGAAACCAAGCTTATCAGCCTCAAAACGCAGTATTTTAGCAAATATGGAGTGGAATGTACCCATCCACAGGTTCTTGGCTTCACTGTTGCCCACAATGTCGGCTATACGCTTTTTCATTTCGCGGGCCGCTTTGTTGGTAAATGTAAGGGCAAGTATGTTGAACGCATCAACACCCTGGCTCATAAGGTAGGCAATACGCATGGTAAGTACCCTTGTTTTACCCGAACCCGCACCGGCAATCACTATCATTGGGCCGTCTTTTTGCAGCACAGGCGCCTGCTGTGCCTCATTTAACTGGCTTATATATTTCTGCATGTCTGTCATAAGCGCAAAAATAGTATTTTATAGTGATATTATAAGAAAGCGCAGCAGCTTCAAACTCATAATTTTATCAACTTTCTACTGAATTTAAACCCTATCCTGAGTTACCATATAACTTTATTGTTTAATTTCGCTACGCTATAATTTAAGCAGGCATTTAACCGTTTAAGATATATTAAATACATAATCCATGAACACTGATAAAATCATCGAACTTATATTCTATACATTACCTGCACTTATAACAGGTGGTGTGGCTTACTATTTTTTCCAGACGTATATTAAAAATGAGGAAGGCCGCCGCCGGTACCTGATACACCGCGAAGCGCAAAAGAACGCGTTACCGCTTCGTCTTCAGGCTTATGAAAGGCTAACATTGTTCCTGGAGCGCATTAATCCTGCAAAACTGCTTATACGTATAGCGCCGCAATCATCAAACAAGCATGATTATGAGGAGTACCTGGTATCGCAGATAGAAGTAGAATACGAGCACAACCTGTCGCAGCAGATTTATATATCATCAGAGTCATGGGATATAGTAACTACAGCTAAAAATGCAACCATACAAATGATACGCAAGGCCAACATGAGCGACAGGATTGACTCAGCCCAAAAGCTGCGTGAGGTTATCTTGCAGGACCTGTTTGATAAACAGGCTCCCAGCAGTGTTGGGATTGCCCATCTTAAGAATGAGGTATCGGGTTTGTGGAGTGAATAATATTGTATTGTATGAAAATTTTAATTGAAGATTTCAGCCTGCCGCTTTTCCTGTGGCAGTTGTTTAAGTTTGCAGTCGTTACTATTGTTTTGCTTTACATGGTAAAACGCTTCAGGCGTATGTACAGGTAC
>JAEWKB010000148.1 GCA_023386255.1 Bacteroidota bacterium | reverse complement strand
GCTTACAGTCTCAGCCACAGTAACAAAAAAGGGAGCTAATACATGCTCCCCACCTTTATATCTTTCAACTTTACAACTTTTAACTGCTAAAGAAATTGCCCTCCTGATGCCTCAATCCGTTGGGCGTTAATCCAGCGGGCATCTTCAGTACAAAGGAAAGCCACCACTCCGCCTATATCATCGGGCAGGCCTACACGCCCTAATGCAGTTTGAGAAGCTATAAAGCTGTTGATGTCGGCATTGTCGCGCACCCTTCCGCCGCCAAAATCGGTTTCAATAGCGCCCGGGGCTACCACATTTACACGGATTTTTCTCGGGCCAAGCTCTTTGGCCATGTAGCGTGTCATAACCTCTACAGCGGCTTTCATTGATGCATAGGCCGATGAGCCCACCTGTGTAATGCGGGTAAGGCCTGAAGAGATGTTCACTATACCGCCTCCGTCATTAAGGTAGGGCAGCGCTTTCTGAGTTAGGAAGTACGGCCCTTTGAAGTGAATATCCATCAGCTCCATGAATTTATCTTCAGGCATTTCGGCAAGCGGAATGTAGTAGCCTATGCCGGCGTTGTTGATCAGGTAATCAAATTTATCGGTACCAAAATTATTTTTTAGCACTGCAGCCACCTCATCAAAAAAGGCGGTAAAAGAGGATGAATTACCCACATTAAGCTGAAGCGCCGCCGCCTTTTGGCCAAGCGCCTCAACTTCTTTAACGGTTTGTTCGCCTTCAGCTTTGTTGCTGTTGTAAGTTAGTAGTACGTTAATTCCTTTTTTGGCTAAAGCCAGTGCCATGTTTTTGCCCAGTCCGCGGCTGCCGCCGGTAACAAGGGCTATTTTTTGTTGATTCATTTTGTTTAAATTATCAGATTGTTATACTGTTATATTATTAAACTGTTGGACAAAGTTAGAATGATTGATAGGTTCAAAAATGGTGGAGACTTCAGTATTTTATTTTGGTTTCATGTTTAAGGTTTCAAGTTGCCACTTATTTGGCAGCACCATCTTTACCTGCAGGTAAAACCTGAAACCTGAAACTTTAAACTAACCCTTTCCTGTATTCCCTTGGGGTAATGCCGCACATGCCTTTAAAGAACTTGGTGAAGTTTGTAGGGTCGTTATAGCCGAAACGCAAGGCAACATCGGCAATGACCATATTTGTCTCTGCAAGCATTTTCTGCGATTCCAGCAGCAGGCGCTCTTCCATAAAGTCGCAGGGCGATTTCCCGGTAGTAAGCTTGATGGTATTGGTAAGGTGCCGCGGATGGATGAACAGCAGCTGCCCGAAATCAGAGGCGTGAAGACGCCTGCCGGCCTTACCTTCAATAAGCTCCTGCACATGGTTTTCCATAATGCTGAAGAAATCAGCAGTAATTTCGTCTTTACGGGATAGTATCTTCCGTGGTATTGCTGTTGCCGTTTCCATAGCTGCTACTGTATCAGGCTAATTTACAAATAATTATCCCTTCTTTTCTTTATAAAAAACATACCCGCCGTGATAAAGAACACTACCATCAAACGTGCCATCAGCAGTAAAACCGGTGTCATCTTTATAATCAATATGGTTGCCGGTTATGGTATAGCTGCCGGTATAGGCGCTTTTTTTGCTGCCGCGGGCTTCGTCATAGCGGCCGTTGGGCAGCAGTTCCTGGCGAATGTAACCGTCTTTAGTTACCCACATGCCAATGTAGGGGTTTTGCTTTTTCTCCATAGTTTTTGTTTCGCATTTTACAATTAATGAATTTACAGAGAACAGCCCTTTGAGGGCAGCTGTAGCGGTTAGGCTCATAATGAGGAGACTGAGCATGATATTTACTGCTTTCATGATGTTATAATTTTATGGTTGTTGGATAGAGCAAAATTATGGTACGAGTGTGGCAATTAATTTGCAGGAAAGAAAGCAATAATTGCAAAATTCAAACAATTATGAATCTTCTCTTAATTAGTTATTAGCACATTCACATCTATATAGCTGCAAAAAAACGCACAACAGTATCTAATTTTTAGCAAAATTTTGAAATGGAGATACCGATAATGTTTAGTATGTTTGCGGAACTTAAAAATGCCATGGCCAAAAAGAATCCCGCACAGATAAGCCTTTTCCCGGAGCCGCAGTATGAATACCACATACTGCTATCGCCACCTGATGCCATTAAGGCTGATGTGGCGCGGATGAAGGAAGTGCTGGATGGCATGATTGGCATTGGCATACACAACTTTACGCCCGCGCACCTCACGCTGCATACGATGGAAGCGGCAGAATCTATAAACGTTAAGGAGCTTATGAAAACGGCGTTAGCAGGGCAGCGCAAGTTTACGGTAAAAATTGATAGCTACGAAACATGGAACCAGGCGCTGGTTTTAAAAATTGCTAATCCTGAGCCGGTTGCCGCGCTGGCAGCCATAGCTAAGGCACCGCATAAAGCCCCTGTAAAAGTAGAAAGGCAGATAAGCATACTGGACAAACCCAGGCGCACACCCAAACTCGCCATTACGCCGCACGTTACTATAGCACGTGGTCTTACAGAAGAAGGCCTAAAGAGGATTGAAGACTTTACACCTTTCGACTACCGCAATGAATGGGTTTGCGACCGTATTACCATACTCCGCCGCAAAGCCGGCAGTAACGGCCGGTTTGCCAAATATGTCGAGGTGAAGCTGAAGTGATATCATAATAATCTTCATTCAAACGAAGGAAGAATTTCAAGATATTTATCGGTTCAGAAAGCGCTTCAACAGGCTCAGCGTGACTGCCTGATAGTTTAACCAATCATACGTATTTTTTCTATGGCGCATTAACAGGTTCAGCATGACGTAGTCTAATCCTCAAGTTCAATCCATGTAGGAGCATGGTCAGATGTTTTTTCCCAACCCCGCACATGCCTGTCTACCCCTGCACTTTTCAGCCTGCCGTTTAGCTCCGGGCTAAGCAAAAAGTGGTCTATGCGCAGGCCGGCATCCCTTTCATACGCATTCCTGAAGTAATCCCAAAACGTATAGATCTTCTCACCGGGGTGCAACTCCCGTAGCGCATCTGTCCACCCCTGCTCCAGCAGTGTTTTAAAAGCTTCCCGCACTTCGGGCCTAAAAAGGGCGTCCTTCACCCACCGCTCGGGCTTGTATACGTCCAACTCGGTAGGCATTACGTTATAATCGCCGGTCATGATTACAGGTATCTTAAAATCAAGCAAGGTTTTAGCCCGCTGCTGCAGCCTTTCGAACCATTTTAGCTTATAATCAAACTTTGGCCCGGGGGCAGGATTACCGTTGGGCAGGTACAGGCACGAAATGAGTATTCCTCCCACCATAGCTTCAATGTACCGGCTTTGCTCATCCTCAGGGTCACCCGGCAGTCCCCGCCCTACCTCTTCAATATCCAGCCCGCGCGCCAGTATTGCCACGCCGTTCCACCGCAGCTGTCCGTGCCAGATGGCATTATACCCGGCGGCATTAATAGCCTCTAAGGGAAATTTCTCTGACGGCGCCTTAAGCTCCTGAAGGCAAACCACATCGGGCTTGGCTTCCTCAAGCCAGCGCAGCAGTACAGGGAGCCTCCCGTTTACACCGTTAACGTTATAGGTTGCTATTTTCATTTTAGATTATCAGAATATTAGAGGTTAGACTGCACCGTGAATTGGTTCCGCTATCATAAAGTTAATAAATACTTTATATCCGCATGATTACAGCCAAGCCAAAAAAAACAGCCTTTCGGCTGTTATAGTAATATATGTAGTGGTTGTTATGGGGCAGGTTGTGCTGAGTCGGCCGGGTTAATGGTCGTATCATTGGCATTTCCTGTAGTTTCAGGGGCCTCACCAATGCTGTCTAAACCGGGGCCAATATTTTCAGGGGCGGCTTCACCGTCACTGGCGCGGTTGCTGTTGTTGCAAGCGGCCAGGCAAAGCACAGCTATAACAAGCCATGCCAATATTATATATTTTAGTGATTTTGCTGTCATAAATTTCAGTTTTAGATGTTTATGTCCAGAGCCGGCTCACCGGTCCAGAGTATCAGTAGCAGTTCCCGGAATATCAGGTGAAACAGGCGGTATGGTATCTACCTCTTTTTCAGGCGCAAACTCGCTGGTTTTAGTGGTATTAGCACAGGATGATAATGCCAATGCTATAAGCAGGCCACAACGAATTGTTATATTCCTGATCGCTTTCATGCTATTCCCCATCAAGTTCGGTGTCGGCACCTGTAGTGCTTTCGTTATTGTTTATGCTGTCGGTCTCAGTAAAAACTGAGTCGGTTGTCATCCCCATGTCAGGGTCTCCGTCTTTATCGCCGGGGTTGGTATCCCGGCAGGATGCAGCCGTTAATGAAGCGGCTACAACTATGCTGTATAATGCAATCCTGATTATCTTTTTCATATCTTTAAATTTTATGGCACCTGTCCTCACTGGCTTTTAGCATTCTCTTCAGGCAGTGGTTCGTCAAGGCTATTTGCTGATGTTACTATTGTATCCTTATAGGCGGTTGGAGGGTCGCTTTCGTCAGTTGTCCGCATTTCTTCCGTATCCTCCTGTTTGTAATCGCTCTTATCGTTCTTGCAGGACACGCTAAACATCACAATATAAAACAACACTACAGGCACTATATTTATTAGTTTTTTCATAGAACGGCTTTTATGGTTCCTGTTCTTCTATGCTCATATCACCGCGGTTGGTGCGGGTTATGCTGTCGGTTTGCGTTACTATGGTATCACCTTCGGCAGTATCAGTGCTTTTTTCCACCATTTCTTCCGAATCAGATGCCTGTCCTGTAGCAGGATTATCTTTTTTACATGATGTTAGTGCAAGCGCCGCTACTAATAACAGGGCAGGAAATTTAAGTATTTTCATAGCACAATTGTTTTAGTTGTTATCTCAAAGTTAGTGCTTTAAATGTTGGCACTTTCCCATAGCTTTATTAAAATTTTTATAATTCGTACAGGCTAACTGCTATATTTGCAATAACAAAATTACCCGACTATGAAAAATCTTTTGCTGCTTATAAGCTTATCCCTGCTGCCTACAGGCCTGTTGTACGGGCAGACACTTGCAGTTAACTCTATTGACCGTGAAACCGGCAACACATTGGTGCTAACCCGCAACACACGGCACGCCGAAATGAAGATAGATGACAGCGTAGTTAAAGACGGCGCCGTTTTTTTTGCTGTGGGCTGTAATAAGGTTAAAGCTGCAGGGAAGACCATTGAATCCTATTTTATAGAACTTGACCTGGTACATAATGACAACAGGCTGGGATGCCTGGAAGAACGTACCGGGCGGGCAGAACTGCTCCTGGAGGACGGTACTGTGGTTGAGTGTTTCCAGATATCGCCCAGTGATTGTGACCGCACCGCATTTAAAGGTGGATACGCCCTTATGAAGAGAGGCGAAAAACCTGAAGTTACCAAAGCTAACCTTGATAAGCTAACTACTACAGCCATTAAGAAGATAGTTATTTACACATCTGAAAAACGGCTTGAGTTTAATGTTAAGCCCAGAGAGAAGGATTACCTGAAAAAGCATTTTGCGCTTATAGCAAAGACAATGGGTTCCTGATGATTAAATAAAATAGTAATATTTCGCCCTGCAGCCCTTTAATGCCACACACCTGAATATGAACAAGCTATTGGCAGGCCCTGCGGTCGCACAATATATTTTCACATTCAATCTTAAAAATTATTTGCATTGCATTAAAAATAGTAGTAATATTGCAACCTCAAAACCGGTCCTATAGCTCAGTTGGTTAGAGCACCTGAC
>JAEWKB010000133.1 GCA_023386255.1 Bacteroidota bacterium | reverse complement strand
GTAGTAAGTGGTGCCCGGCTGCAGTTGGTCTATGCCTGCGCCGGGTTGCGATGTTGAGCTTTCTATGCCTTGCGCTACATTGTTTACAGTGCTGTATCGGTATATATAGCCGTTTGCAGGTGCAGGGTTAGCTGCCGTCCAGGCAAGGTAGGCGCTGTTTTGCCCATACTGTGCTACGTTAAGCCCTGTTGGTGGGTTGCAGGGCGGTGAATCTGTCTTGTTCATCCTTACAAGGCCGCCTTCAAGCGTACCTGCCCATATAACGTTAGAATCTACCACATGAAGTGATGTGATGCTGTTATGCGCCAAGCCGGAGTTTGAAGTGGTGTAGGTAACGCAGTTGGTGAAGTTTTGTACTCCGCCTGCATAGTTGCCGCAACTATCCAGCCCAAGCCATAATTTGTTGGCCTCGTCAAGGCCTGCAGCGTTTATGCTGCAGCTGGCAAGGCACGAGTTGCTGGGCCAGTACAGATCAGTAAACTGGTTGTTTACTATTCTGCCAAGGCCGTCGCCGGTGTTTACATAAATTGCCGAGGCTGTTACTTTCAGTATAGACATAACACCGTCGGTTACGGTGGTAAAGGTGGTGCCGTTAAATTTTTGGAGCATCCCCCCTGCCGAAACAAAAACATTATTACCGGCATCAACCGCTACCGAGGTAACGCTGTTGGACCATAGTTGTGAATTGGATGTATTGTACGTTGTCCAGGTGCTGCCGTTATATTTGCTAAGCCCTGATGATGACGCCATCCAGAGCGTGCCCTGCCCATCAGTTGCAATGCCTGTGGCGGTATTATTGGGCATACCCTGATTATTGGTGTTGAAATTGGTAAAGGTTGTGCCGTTGTAGCGTATAACGCCATTACCATAGGTAGATACCCAAACGGTTGTGCCGGCCACAGCTACCTTATTAAGCATATTGGTACCAATAGCTGAATTGGCCGTTGTGTAGTTGGTAAAATTATTGCCAACCATTTTGGAGAGCCCGTTGTTGGTGGCTATCCACAAGGTCCCCGAGGAGGACATCTTAAAATCATTTACATTGTTTGCAGCAATACCCGAGTTGTTGGTATTGAACGTGGTAAACGTATAGGTTTGCGCAAACAACGTTACTGAGATTAAAAATAAGAGAACAGAATAGAGTTTCTTCATAAAGGTTTATATAGTTTAGTTGATTAAGGTTAAATTTTAGCCCAGTTCTGATTCCTGATTACATGAACCAATACCGTGGGGCCAGTTTGGGAGTAAAACTATTGCAGAGGATTAACACATACAATTACTATGTTAAAGAATTTATAAAAACCAAAAAATAAAAGTTTATATAATTTAGTGATTTAGAAGCTCTTATTTAAGATTTTCGATATAATAATTTGGTGAAAGCCCGGTTTGCTTTTTAAACACTTTTACAAAGGTTGTGGCATCTTTGTAACCTACTTCCTGGGCAATAGCCTGCAATGTAAAATTCCTGAACTGAGGAGAATTGTTCAACTTATGAAGCACAAAGTTAATTCGTAATTCCTGCGTGTATTCCGAAAAAGATTTCTTTAAAACCTGATTAAAATATTGGGATAAGTAGGCTGTGTTAGTATTTAATTTTTTTGCTACATACACTAATTTAAAATCAGATTTCAGGTATGCTTCTTTACTTTCTAACCTGGCCAGTCCGCTTTGAATTTTTTGTACCAGTTCCTCATCCATCATTTTTGAACCCGGGTCTTCAATAACATTTTCAGGCACAATTAAACCGGTAGATTTAGCTTCTTTTAATCGCTGTATAATCGCTAAAAACCGTTTATGCTTTTCCCTTTGTTTTTTGTAGTAAGTGTAAAAACTCCAGATTATAACCACTAATAAGACTGCCAGGCCCAGCATAATCTGCTTAAAGGTACGCTGCCTGTTTAATACCGCATCAGATTCTTTTTTAATGGATAAAACATCATAGTTGTGCAAAAAGTCAAGCGACTTATCTTTGATTTTATCCATATCCGTAATAAGCTCCAGGCTAATCTTAGCATATTTGTAGGCCTGTTCAGTATTTTTCTGCTGGCTATAACTTTGCGAAAGCAGCGAGTATGCCATCAGAAGATTTTCTTTAGATACTTTGGTAACCTGATAGTTTTTGATGAATTGTTTCGAGAAAAAAATAGCAGAATCAGGCTGTTTCAGGTGGAAATAACAATCAGCCATGCCTAAGTCAAAAATTTGTACCGTACGGAGGCTGTTTTGAATTTCAGGATATAATTTTCTTCTTTTATATAATTGTAATGCTCCGGTATAATCGCCTCTTAGTGCTGCACTTTTTGCCTTGTGCATACATAATAAAGCCTGAGTAAAATTGGCCTGAGAATGCTCAGGAAGCATGAGTTTGGCCGCCCTGTTAAAATAAACATCAGCCGAATCGAGGTATTTATCCTGATGTGACTTAAGGTAAAATTTCTGGTACGCTTCCCCAATTTCATTGTGCCTGTCTGCAAAAAGCTTAGCATTCATTGCTTTTTTTTCTGCCACACCTAATTTGAGGTGCTTTGAAGTATGCAAATCATTCTTCAATAATTCAATTCCGGCTGCATAATCGCCCATCGCCACTTTTAAAATACCCAACTGCTGCTGATAACGGTCAGCCGGTATTTTATCTTTATAGGTGGTCATTAAAGCCAATGCCTCATTATATTCCCCTAAATTTTTATAGATATAAAACAGTTTATTGACACACATACCCATCAAATCCTTATAATTTTCCTGAGAATGTAAAGAAGGGTCCTTATCAATGCTTTTTAAAAGTGCCAATAATAATTCTTTGGCCTTTTGGTAATCAGATTTTGTGTAATAGTAATTTGCTATGTAATATTCTCCGCAATGCCTGGCAAACGGGTTTGCGGAATGAGTCAGTTTTTTAGCTTCGTCATATGCTTTTTCAGGTGCTGTTAATAGCAGCTCCTGAATGTGGCGGGTTCTGATTTTTTCATAAGCAGCCAATTCTTGTGCTTTA
>JAEWKB010000081.1 GCA_023386255.1 Bacteroidota bacterium | reverse complement strand
GCTCTACACAGTAGCTTCAAAATAAGGCTTCGACAGGCTCAGCCTGACTATACAGCGATGAACACAGCCTGATTTCGCATTATAACCGAACAACCTCCTGCTTAGCCTTCTCAAATTCTTCCACCATTTCGCGTACTATTTCAGCGGCGGGTTTAATGTCGTGTATCAATCCCGCAATCTGCCCTATCTCAAGCTCACCCTCCTCAAGGTCGCCTTCAAACATGCCCTTTTTGGCACGGGCACGGCCTAATAAAGCCTTCAGGTCATCTACAGTCGGTGCTTTGGCATACAGCGCCACAACATCATGAAAGAATTTATTTTTTATAAGCCTTACCGGGGCAAGCTCTTTCAGTGTTACATGTGTATCGCCGTCCTGTGCCTCTACAATGGCCTGCTTAAATTTTTCATGCGATGACGACTCCACCGATGCGGCAAAACGGCTACCCACCTGCACGCCATCTGCTCCCAGCACCATAGCGGCCAGCATGCCACGGCCCGTAGCAATGCCTCCGGCAGCAATAAGCGGCACGGTTAGTTTTTCTTTAACCATAGGTATAAGCGTGAAAGTAGTGGTCTCCTCCCGCCCATTATGTCCGCCTGCTTCAAAGCCTTCGGCTACCACGGCATCTACTCCTGCTTCCTGTGCTTTCAGCGCAAACTTCACGCTGCTCACCACATGTACTACAGTGATGCCTTTTTCTTTGAGGAAGGCTGTCCACGTTTTAGGGTTTCCGGCTGACGTAAATACGATTTTCACCCCTTCTTCAACAATGATGTTCATTATTTCCTCAATGTTCGGGTACAGCATGGGTACGTTCACACCAAAAGGCTTATCAGTAGCTTTCTTGCATTTTTGTATGTGTTCCCTAAGCACTTCCGGATACATAGATCCTGCACCAAGCAGCCCCAGCCCGCCTGCGTTGCTTACTGCGCTGGCTAATTTGTAGCCGCTGGCCCATATCATGCCCGCCTGTATTATAGGATACCGGATGCCAAATAATTCTGTAATTCTGTTCATTATGTGTTTGTGGTAATTATTGCTTTATAAGTTTTCCTGTCCTGGCCTCACCTGCCCCTTCAATCCTGTAGTTGTAGATCCCGGTTGCGAAATCCTGCACAGCTATTTGCCCCTGCCCCTGTACAATTGGCTGCTGTAGTACAAGCTGCCCCAGCGAATTAAATATAGTAACTGTAGCATTTGGCATATTTTCAGGAAGGATTATGTTCAGCACATTTGCAGCAGGATTAGGATATACCAGCAACTGCCGTGGCTGCACCTCATTTACCATCATAGCGTTTTGCAGGGCAAGGGCAAAATCTGGCACGCCGTAGCCATATTGTGCATCGGGCGTGGCAAACCTGTCGGCCAACTGCCGTACCAGCTGTAGTATTTCCAGGTTGGTCTTTTCAGGAAGCGCCTGCCAAAGGCACGCAACAAGCCCGGCAGTTATGGGGCTTGAAAAAGATGTCCCGCCCGCAGTGGTAATTTCACCCGTGGTGTTGGATATAACTGCCGCTACCCCCTGCGCCACAACATCGGGTTTTATACGCCCGTCAAAAGTTGGGCCTGTGGAGCTGAATGGCGATATGACTTCAGAGGAATTTACCGCCCCCACCGTAAGCGTATTAAAGGCATCGCCGGGTACAGTAATGTGCGGGTCGGCCGTAGCGCCGCTGTTCCCTGCCGAATTTACCAGTATCATCCCCCGGGTAAAGGCAATGTTGGCGCCGCGGGTTATAAAGGCCGTGTTACCGTTTATATCTTCATACGTATAACTGTAAGCAGGATTATCATAATTAAAATACCCCAGCGATGTATTTATAACATCAACACCCAGGCTGTCGGCCATTTCTGCAGCCTCTACCCAAAGCGATTCTTCAACAGGGTTTTCGCTCGTGCTGTCTTCCGTAATAAACAGGTAATATTGCGCGTCGGGTGCTGTGCCTACCAATTGCCCTTCGGTATAGCCACCCATTGTTGAAAGCACGTACGTACCGTGAAAATGGCCTGTATAGATGTTAGCTGTGCGCTGCACAAAATTATAGCCTCCCAGTACCAGGTTGTTGGTAATAAGCCGCTGGAAAGGCTGTACCGTATTAACTCCCGGGAAGCCTGAATCCATCACCGCTATTATTTTTCCGCTTCCTGTATAATTTTGCTGGTGCAGCAGGTGGCCGTTAAGCATTTGTACCTGATTGGCTGAAGTTCCGTAGCTGAAATCAGAAGCTGTTTCAAAAACCTTGTTTACCGACTGGTGCTCCTGTGCATTAGCCATACGGGAGTTGAGCGTTTTGTTGGCAAAATCTATGCTTTGAACAAAGGGCAGGCTGGTGAGAGCATTAATATCTGTAACACTACCGCGTATGTGCAACGCGTTCATCCATTTTGATTTAGCCATGACCGTAATGCCTGCAGAGGCAGTTATCTGGTCTATATAAGGCTGGTGTATGGGCACATCCTTATCATCAAGGGCAATGCCCTGTGCCGCACGCCTGTCCAGCGCGCGCTGTGAAAGCATCTCCAGCGGATTGGCCATATAGAAGGCAGTATTGGGTTTATCAGTAAAATAAACCCAGGCGTCTTCCTGCGCAAAAATAATATTGCCGCACAGCAACAGTATATAAATGTAAATCAGCCTCATAGGTACGAGAAATGTTTCATAGCAGTACCAAATATACAAAACAACGAAAAAACCAGAGTATAAATCTTGTAAAACAAGTACCTTTGCAGCCAAATTATTAATAGTAAGATGCTTTATCTTGTCCTTAGCATTATATGCAGCGTGTCGGTAGGGATAATATTCAAGCTCTCCCGCCGCTACGGTGGCGCCACTACACAAATTGTTGCGTGGAACTACCTGTTTGCACTGCTTCTTTGTTATCTTTTTTTTGGTCTTGAGCTTAAAGAACCCGATTCTTCAGCGCCATGGCCTATTTACATTACGCTTTCTATACTTATGCCCAGCATATTCCTTATCATGGCGGCATCAATACGATTTATGGGTATTATTAAGACTGATGCTGCGCAAAGGCTGTCATTGTTCATCCCGATACTGGCCGCGTGGTTCATTTTTGGCGAAGATTTCAACATCTATAAGCTTATTGGCCTCGGCATAGGCTTTCCTGCTATTATGCTTATATTCGCAAGGCATGATACTGCACAAGGCAGCAAATGGCACTATCCTGCCATGGTATTGTTAGGTTTTGGTATTGTAGATGTACTTTTTAAACAAATAGCTCTTACCACTTCTATACCTTTTACTACCTCACTGTTCACAGTGTTCTGCGGCTCACTTAAAGCAGCCACGGTAATTGTTTTGTTCCAAATAATCATTAAAAAGAAAAAGTTCAGCCCTATAAGCGTTGCGTTTGGTATGCTGGTAGGCATCTTCAACTTTGGCAACATCCTGTTCTACCTTTTGGCACACAAAGAATTTGCAGATAATCCATCAACAGTATTTGCATCAATGAACATGGGTGTTATAGTTTTGGGCAGCCTTGCAGGTATTTTTATCTTTAAAGAAAAACTGTCAAAGCTCAACTACATTGGCATTGCCCTGGCATTGGTTGCCATTGTTTTCATAACACTCTCACAGTTATATTCATAACAATATTTTAGCACAGGGTTTACAAAAAGCATTACAAAATCATTTGTACCTTTGCTGCTAAACCATCCTTTTACAATGCTCCAGCATGCTTTTACCCGCTACATCAACAACTTTCGCGGTTTCAGGCGGGAGGTCTGGATACTTGCCATCATAACTTTTATAAACCGTGCCGGTACCATGGTACTCCCGTTCCTGTCTAAATACATGCGGGAAGACCTTCATTTCAGCTATAACCAGATAGGTACAGTTATGGTATCATTCGGTGTTGGCTCTATGATTGGCTCCTGGCTGGGCGGTAAACTATCAGATAAGATAGGATTTTACAAGGTGATGATTTTTAGCTTACTAAGCAGCGGATCGTTGTTTTTTGTGATACAATATGTAAAGTCATTCGAAGGGATGTGCCTTGCCATGTTCGGGATAATGATACTTGCCGATATGTTTCGCCCGGCCATGTTTGTGTCTCTTAACACTTACGCAAAACCCGAAAACCGTACGCGGGCCTTTACACTGGTACGCCTTGCCGTAAATCTTGGGTTTGCAGCAGGCCCTGCGCTGGGTGGCCTCATTATTTTAGGCATTGGCTACAAAGGCCTGTTTTGGGTAGATGGCACATCGTGCATTATCTCAATACTAATTTTCAGGCTTTTGGT